>CAYRHV010000017.1:0-19299 GCA_964424045.1 uncultured Ottowia sp.
TGCGCCAAGTCGATGCTCTGTGGGATCACATCGGCGAACTGCTCGATCGCTTCCCGCCGCATGAGTGCAGCAACTACTTCGAATCTTGCGGATATGTAAGGGCGTAAATCGAAAACGCTCTAAGGATGCGAGAGAGCTGCGGGGTACCTTGCAGTACCCCACGAGCCGAAAATCCATTCAGACAACGATCCGCCCGGCCAGCCGCGCATCGCGCGCATAGGCGCTCAACCGCTTTTCGGCGCGGAAAGACAGGTCACGCTCGACCGGCAGGCCCAGCCCGCCGCGCACGCTCGCCAGCTCGTTCAAGCTGACCCAGCCGATTTCCGGCTCCCCCAAGCCCAGGTCGCATAGACCGAAAGCATGGTCGTTGTCATCGGGATCAATCTCGGTCAACAGCCAGGTCGCGCCAGCGTCCGGTGTGAACAGCTTGACCACCGGGGCCGGATCGAAGTCCGGGTTCTCCAGCGATGCGCGGCCGTTGGCCAGCAGCACGCTGCGCTGCTCGGCAGTGATGGGTACGTTGTTCATGGTGAACTCCTGAAAGGTTGCCGGGCGGAATTGCCCGACCCTTCCGGGCACGGCGCAGCGCAAGCAGTCACGGGTCAACGACGGCCGCCAGGACGCAAGCGCCATCGGCGCGCAGCCCTTGACGGCGAGCACGCCGTGGCACGATGAAGGGAACAGCAAGACCGCCTTCCCTCGCACCTCTACACACGCCGGCTTTTGGGTAAGTGCGCAGCACGCGCAGGCCCGCGAGGGCCGGAGACGTCAAGGGATCAAAGCCGGATGGCCGCGATTCGTCACGAAGCACGGGGCGCAGCCCGCGAGCCCGGCGGCGGAACGCCGCGACGACAGAAGGCCACGGAGATTCACTGCACAGCGAATAGGGCCAGCAGAGCGAATATGCGTTCCAGAACACGATCGGCTGCGCCCCAACAGGTTGTACCGATCACCCACGATAGACACCATGGACGGCGATAAATCTGATCACGGTCACTGCCATGCCGCCTTCATCGCTCTCCAGTCCAACCGGGCCTTCACCCCTGCCCCATCCGGGCATGTCCGCCTATGACAATATTCCCCAGTTCGCTGCGAAGGCGCCCTTGCCTTTCCGTCGCACCATCCGCCGCCACGAACTGCACCAGATCGTGCCCCTGGCCGAGACGACGATCTACGAGCTGGAACAGCGCGGCGAATTCCCGCGCCGCTTCCGTCTCACCGCCCGTTGCGTCGTCTGGGACCTGGAAGAAGTCGAAGCCTGGATCGATGACCGCAAGCAAGCCTCTCGATCAGCGAAGGCCAACTCATCCAGTGGACCGGACGTGAGGCTGCGCCGGCACCGCCCTGTTCGAGGATGACGTCACCATCGAATATCTGCAGCGGCTACGCGGCATCCACCCGGACCAGTACCGCCCCCGGCAGTGCCTGTGCCATCTGTGCCGTGGCAAGCTTGACCGCAGCATCGCGGTCGCTTGCCTCCCTGCTGAAAGCCAGGCCGACATGACCCGACCGCCCCCAGCCGACCGTGGCATCGGCGCAGTCGCTATCCGCCAACTGGCGAAGGACATCCTCCTGCGACTCCATGCCCGAGTCCAATGCATAGACCAGTGTGAAATCGTGAACCATCGCGTCAGCCTCCTTCGTCATCCAGCACCGGCGATCCGCGCCAGCGTGTCGTCAAGCTGCTGACGATCTGCCGCACGCTTGGCCGCCGTGCGCCGAGCCAAGTTGTGCAACTTGCGTCGCACTCCGGGTAACTCGGCCGCATGGGCCAATCCGATCAAACTGAAATCCGGCTTCTCATCCTCGACGGATTGCAGAAAAGCTTGCGACGGCCCATCCAGCCAATACGCTACACGCGCCACCAGGCGTTCGCGGCTTTCCAGCAAGGCCGCCACGCTGATAGGCTCGGACGTCATCCCCTTGAAGTGGGCCTCGAAGGTGGCCTCGAAATCCGCCGGCACGCGCGGTGCCAGCATCTCCCAGGCAGGCTTCGGACTGCACGTCAGGTACACGAGAAAGGTTCGCCAGAGACCCGCATCCGCGCGTTCATCCTCCAGCAGCAGGCCCACGTCGAAGAGATCACGCGGGTGTTGCCGCGACAGCGCAGCCGCCAGTTTGCCGGCATAGAGATCGGCGAACGCCAGCACCTGCACTTCGGCAAAGCCGAAGGTCTCTTCCACCCGTGGCCGCACGACCATGGTGCGGACCGGATGCACCGTGCCGCGCATAACGGGCGTCGTTTCAATCTGCACGCGCGCACGGCCGCGGCTGGCCACCAGCCGTGTGACCGCCCCGCCCTCGCCCGCCGAAGTCTGCACTTGCAATTTCAGAGGCCGAGCGCGCAACGCATCGGCCAACCGCCCGAGCGCTTCAGCGATCAGCTTCGCATCTTCGGCATAGTCGTGCACCGGCAACCAGGCCAGATCAATGTCCACCGACAGGCGTGGCAGATCGTGTTCGAACAGGTTGATGGCCGTGCCGCCCTTGAGTGCAAAACCCGGCTCCGAGGCCAATACAGGCAGGATCTCGACCAGCAGCCGCACCCTGTCGGTGTAGCGCCCGTCCCAATAGTCAAGCCAGGTGCTCATCGAGGTCTCCCGGCAAGGTGATCTGGTAGGTCGGATGCAGGCGTCCGCCGGGCACCAACGCGCGCTTGCCACGACCCAGATCGACGCCCTCCAGGGGCACGTGCGACAGCCACGCATGCCGATGGCGCTCGGCCAGGGCCAGGAACAGCCGCTTGGCCTTGATGCTGCGGCAGTGCCGCAGCATCAGGCCGACGCGCTGCGGCCGCAGCGTGGTCATGGCCTGCATCAGCGCATCGGCCTCGTAGACCCCTGTCGCATCCGATACGCTGTCGCACAGTTCCAGCATGGCCCGCTCGGGCGTCGAGCAAACCAGCGCATCGGTCCCGGGCGCCGCTGAATGCCAAGCAAGGCCCGCTTCCGACAACGCCTTCTCTGAGACTTCGGCAGTGACGGGCACGGCTAGGAGATCGAGCGGGCCCTTGCCCTGGTACTCGAAGCGCTGCTCCAGTGAAAGTTTGCCCACCCAGCCGGGCGGCTGCCGTGGCCCATACAGTGTGATCGTCCCCGCATCGCCCAGGCGCAGGTAGTGCTCGTGGCCCTGCAGGCTGAGTGCGAAGCGTCCCCCGACGTGCAGCGGCATGCCCTCGCCGACCTGCAGGCTGCGGACCACTCCATCCCATTGCAGCCGCCCGCTTCTGCGCATGTAGACGCCACGCGCCGGCGACACTAGCCAACCGCTGCCCACGTAGCGCGCCACAAGGCTGTTGGAGTAGCCTTGCGCCCGCAGCCAGTGGCTGGACACCAAGCGGGTATCGCCTAATTCGGCCAACAAACGGTTCAGTTTTCCTGAATTCTGAGCATCCATAGTACTCAAAATAACAGATTTATAAACCTTCGCCAAGGCCAGTCAGTTTGACAAGAGCTTAAAAAGATCACCCAGAGTGATCTTTTCGCCGTGTGTGCAAACCTTGCGCTGGCCGCCGACAGAGAGTCTCGATAAGGTCATCATGCGGCCTCCCTTCACAGAGCCGCGCTGAGAGCCGGGACCGATACGTTCTCCGGCAGCAGCTTCGGCACATGGGTGCGCCCGTCGATCCAGGCATCGACCATGTCCGCCCACTCCTGCAACATGTGGCGCCGCTGCTCGGCATACTCGGCCTTGTTGTAGACCGAGCGCGAGGAGCGCCCTTCCTCGCGCGCGAGGCACTTTTCGATCCAGTCGCCGTTGAAGCCCACTTCGTTGAGCAGCGTCGAGCCGGTACGACGCAGGTCATGCACGGTAAAAGGCTCCAGCGGCAGGCCGGCCGCCTTGGCCCGCTCCACGATGAGTTGGGTTACCCGGTTCAGGGTCGCATGCGACATGCAGCGGGTCGGCTCGTAGCGCGACGGCAGCACGAACTTCGAGCCCGCCGCGCAGGTGTGCAACGCCACGAGGATGTCCAGCGCCTGCCGCGACAGATAGACCACGTGAGGGTTGCGCCCCTTCATGCGCTGCTTTGGAATCGTCCAGGTGGCGTTTTCGAAGTCGATCTCGCTCCAGGTGGCCTCGATCAGTTCGCTCTTGCGCACCAGGGTCAGCAGGATCATGCGCAGCGCCAGGCGGATCGTCGGGTAGGTCGCGATGGACTCCAATTGGTGGAACGCCAGCCGAATCTCAGTCGGCGAAAGCGCCCGGTCTTTCGGCACGAAGGTCGCGATCGAGGCCGCAGCTACGTCGTTGGCTGGGTTGTTCACCTTCTCGCCGTGCAGGATGGCAAAGGCATAGACCTGCTTCACGATGTCGCGGACATGCACCGCCGTCGCAGGTGCACCGCGCGCCTTCACCTTGTTGCACAAGGCCCGCAGGTCATCGGCGGTAATTTCGTTGAGCAGCCGGTTCTGGAACACCGGCAGGATGTCGCGATCGACGACGTGCTTGCGCATCGCGCGCGTGGTGTCGGCCATCTTGGCGTCCGCCATCCACTTGAGGGCCACGTCGCCGAAATTCTTGGCCGCGGTCAGCCGGCGCTTCTCGCGCTGCTTCTCCAGTGCCGGGGAACGGCCAGCAGCGACGGCCTTCTTGGCGTCGAGGAGCTTTTCGCGGGCCAGGGCCAGCGAAATGCCCAGCGCGCCATAGCGGCCGATGGTCAGGGTCTCGCGTCGCCCGTGAAGACGGTAATCGTAGCGGAAGGTGATGGTACCGGCCGGCGATACCGTCACGTACATCCCATCCCGGTCAAAAACCTTGTAAGCCAAGGACTTAGGCTTCAGATTGCGCAGTGCTGTATCGGTCAACATCGAGGTTTTGCTCCTGTTCGCGACGGCTTTTACCGTCAGGGACCAGGAGACCCTTCGATGCCCGGAAAGCCGCATGAAATAAGCTTTCCAGAGGAGCGTTTTACCGTCAAAGACCGATTTGGTCTCAATAGTAAACGGGAGAGTCTTAATCAGACCTTCGGCGCTTACCGCCAGTTCTACCGTCAACCGTTTTTGCTGGCCGGCGATAGCCTCCGATAGCTGCCGTGACGTATTTTTTCTAAATTAACACGTTACGGCAGTTTTCCTGATAGCTGGCGATGGTTCTCAAAGGACCTGAATTCACTCCCACTCGATCGTCGCCGGCGGCTTGCTGCTGACGTCGTAGGTGACGCGGTTGATGCCGCGCACCTCGTTGATGATCCGGGTGGAGACTTTCTTCAGCAGGGCATAGGGCAGCTCGGCCCAGTCGGCGGTCATGAAGTCGGTGGTCTGCACCGCGCGCAGCGCCACCACGTAGTCGTAGGTGCGGCCGTCGCCCATCACGCCCACGCTTTTCACGGGCAGGAAGACGACGAAGGCCTGGCTCACCAGTTCGTACCAGCTCCTGCCGCTGGCGGCGTCGCGGGTGTTGCGCAGTTCCTCGATGAAGATGGCGTCGGCACGCCGCAGCAGGTCGGCGTATTCCTGCTTCACCTCGCCCAGGATGCGCACGCCCAGGCCGGGGCCGGGGAAGGGATGGCGCTGCACCATCTCGGGCGGCAGGCCGAGCGCCAGGCCGAGCTCGCGCACCTCGTCCTTGAACAGGTCGCGCAGCGGCTCCAGCAGCTTCAGGCCCAGCTGCTCGGGCAGGCCGCCGACGTTGTGGTGGCTCTTGATGGTGACGGCCTTCTTGTCCTTGCCGCCGCCGGACTCGATGACGTCGGGGTAGATCGTGCCCTGGGCCAGCCACTGCACGCCCTGCCCTGCCGCGTCGCCCGCCATCAGCTTGGCGGCCTCGGCCATGAAGACCTCAATGAACTCGCGGCCGATGGTCTTGCGCTTGGTCTCCGGGTCGCTGATGCCCTTGAGCTGGCCCAGGAACTGGGCGCTGGCGTCGACGTGCACCACTCGGGCGTGCAGCTGGCCGGCGAACATTTCCAGCACCATCTGCGCCTCGTTCAGGCGCAGCAGGCCGTGGTCGACGAACACGCAGGTGAGCTGCTCGCCGATGGCGCGGTGGATCAGGGCCGCGGCGACGCTGGAGTCGACGCCGCCCGACAGGCCCAGCAGCACCTGCTCGCTGCCGACCTGGTCGCGGATGGCCTGCACCGCCTCCTCCACGTGCTGGCGCATGTCCCAGTCGGCCGCGGCGCCACAGATGTCGCGCACGAAACGCGCCAGGATCGCGCTGCCCTGCGGCATGTGCGTGACCTCGGGGTGGAACTGCAGGCCGTAGAAATGGCGCGTCTCGTCGGCCATCCCGGCGATCGGACAGGACTCGGTGCTGGCCATCAGCTTGAAGCCCGGCGGCAGTTCGGTGACCTTGTCGCCATGGCTCATCCAGGCCTTGAGCATGCCGTGGCCCTCGGCCGTGGTGAAGTCGGCGATGTCGCGCAGCAGCGCGGTGTGGCCGCGCGCGCGCACCTCGGCGTAGCCGAACTCGCGCGTCTGGCCGCCCTCCACCTTGCCGCCCAGCTGCTGCGCCATGGTCTGCATGCCGTAGCAGATGCCGAGCACCGGCAGGCCGAGCTCGAACACCGTCTGCGGCGCGCGATCATCGACCTCGTAGACGCTGGCGTGGCTGCCCGAGAGGATCACGCCCTTGAGCCGGCCGTCGGCAGCGTATTGCCGCACCCAGTCGTCGCTGACGTCGCAGGGATGGATTTCGCAGTAGACGCGAGCGTCGCGCACGCGCCGCGCGATGAGCTGGGTGACTTGCGAGCCGAAGTCGAGGATCAGGATCTTGTCGTGCTGCATGGATGCCCCTGCCAGCCGGCGCCGCGCGCCCGGCCCTGGAAACGGAGATGAAGAAACCGGCCGCCGGGATCAGTCGGCGCGGTAGTTGGGTGCTTCCTTGGTGATCTGCACGTCGTGCACGTGCGACTCTCGAATGCCGGCGGCGGTGATCTGCACGAACTCGGCGCGCTCGCGCATGTCCTCGATGGTGGCGCAGCCGCAGTAGCCCATGGCCGCGCGCAGGCCGCCCGACTGCTGGAAGATGATCGCCACCACGCTGCCCTTGTAGGGCACGCGGCCCTCGATGCCCTCGGGCACCAGCTTGTCGGCATTCGGGTTGCCGGTGCTGCTTTCCTGGAAGTAGCGGTCGGCGCTGCCCTGCTGCATGGCGCCGATGCTGCCCATGCCGCGATAGCTCTTGTAGCTGCGGCCCTGGAACAGCACCACGTCGCCGGGGGCCTCCTCGGTGCCGGCAAACATGCCGCCCATCATCACGCTGTGGGCGCCCGCGGCAATGGCCTTGGCGATGTCGCCGGAATAGCGCACGCCGCCATCGGCGATCAGCGGCACGCCACTGCCCTCGAGCGCGCGCGAGACGTCGTGGATGGCGGTGATCTGCGGCACGCCGACGCCGGCGACGATGCGCGTGGTGCAGATGCTGCCCGGCCCGATGCCGACCTTGACGCCGTCGGCGCCGGCTTCGGCCAGGGCGCGCGCGGCTCCCGCGGTGGCGATGTTGCCGCCGATCACGTCGACCTGCGGATAGTGCTGCTTGACCCAGCGCACGCGCTCGACCACGCCCCGGCTGTGGCCGTGCGCGGTGTCGACCACGATGGCGTCGACGCCGGCGCCCACCAGGGCCTCGACGCGCTCCTCGGTGCCGGCGCCCACGCCGACGGCGGCGCCCACGCGCAGCCGGCCGTGGTCGTCGCGCGCGGCATTGGGAAAGGTGGTCTGCTTGGTGATGTCCTTCACCGTGATCAGGCCCTTCAGGCGGTCCTCGCCGTCCAGGATCAGCAGACGCTCCAGCTTGTGCCGGTTCAGCAGCTGCTTGGCTTCGGCGTGGCTGGTGCCCTCGGGCACGGTGACGAGGCGCTCGCGCGGCGTCATGATCTCGCGCACCGGCAGGTCGTAGCGGGTCTCGAAGCGCAGGTCACGCCCGGTGACGATGCCGACCACGCGGCCGTGGTCGATCACCGGAAAACCGCTGATGTCCAGTTCGTCCGACAGCTGCATCACCTGCAGCACGGTGTGCTCGGGCGTGATCACCACCGGGTCGCGCAGCACGCCGCTCTCATAGCGCTTGACCTTGGCCACCTGCGCCGCCTGCTCCTCGGCCGTGAGGTTCTTGTGCACGATGCCGATGCCGCCCTCCTGGGCCATTGCGATCGCCAGGCGCGCCTCGGTGACGGTGTCCATGGCCGCTGAAACCAGCGGCAGGTTGAGGCGGATGTTGCGGGTCAGCTGGGTGGCAAGCGAGGCGTCCTTGGGCAGGACTTGCGAATATGCGGGGACCAGCAGAACATCGTCGAAGGTCAGCGCATTGCCGATCAGGCGCATGTTTGGCTCCAAAAGACGAATTGTATCGGCGCGCTGCGCGCCGCCCGAGCGCGCCGCGAGCAGCTGACGCCGCGTGCCGGCGCAGCCCGGGTGGCCTCAGTCCGCCAGCCCGGCGCGCTGGCGAATCACGCCGAGCAGGGCCTCTTCGCCCAGGTCCCGGCGCAGCTGCAGGAGTGCCAGGGCGTCGTCGCCGACCACGTAGCGGACCTGCGGGCTGCCGTCGGTGGCGGCGCCGACCAGGGCCTGCGCCACCTGCTGCGGGCTGGCCACCGCACCGGATGCCCGATTGGCCTCGAAGGCGCTGACGACTCGCCGGATCGGCCCGGCGTAGGGGCCGCCGTCGCCCTCGAAGGTGCGCGCCTGCGAACGCCCGGAAAACGCGGTGGCCACCGAGCCGGGGGCAAACACCTTGACCCGGATGCCCAGCGGGGCCAGCTCGTGGCTGAGCGATTCGGAGAATCCCACCACGGCGAACTTGCTGGCGGCGTAGAGCGAATACAGCGGCATCGCCACCAGGCCCGACAGCGACGCCACGTTGATGATGACGCCGCTGCCCTGGGCGCGCAGGATCGGCAGCACCGCGCGCGTGACGTCGAACAGGCCGAACACATTGGTCTGGAACTGGCGCTCGATCACCGCGGGCGATGCGGTCTCGAAGGGACCGAACAGGCCGTAGCCGGCATTGTTGATGAGCACGTCGATGCGCCCGAAGCGGACCATCACCTGTCGGACGGCGGCATCGATCGACGACCGATCGGTCACGTCCAGCGCGAAGGCCTCGATCGTCCCGCGGTCGGACTCGAAAGGTGTGGATTCAGGCCGGCGCAGCGTTGCCGCCACGTTCCAGCCTTCGGCGGCGAACGCCTGCACGGCCGCTGCGCCGATGCCCGAAGAGCAGCCGGTGATGAGAACAGTGGATGTCATGAGAGCCCGCCTCATCCACGGTCCGGCACGACACGTGCCCCGCGGATGGGGCATGTCATCGTATGCCGATCCGGCGCGTGTTTCCAGTCACGCTTTCGCAGGGCGGTGGCATGGGCACGCCGATCGAGGCGAGCAGGCGTGGCCCAGGCAGCCCTGTCCCGGCGCCCGCCAGCAGGATCGGCAAGCGTGCGAAATTGGACGTGGAGTGTCGGTTTCTCGTCACATGTTGTCACAAACACGTGGCAGCCGTATAAACTGCCGAACCCATGAGAGTCGCTCGCCTGCTTCTTGCCTGCTGTGCCCTGGCCGTCAGTTTTGCGGTCAGCGCGCAGTACCAGTGGATCGACCAGGACGGCAGCCGCGTCTTCAGCGATCGCGCGCCTCCGGCCCATGTGCCCGAGAGCAGCATCCTGTCGCGACCCCGCGGCAGCGTGGCTCGGGCGGCGCCAGCGCCGGAGGCCGATGCCGATGCCGAACCCGCGGCGGATGCCGCGCCAGCAGCAGTCCCGGCGCCTGCCGCAGCGGTCGACACGGAGCCGGAGCTGGAAGCACGCAAGAAGCAGGCCGAGGCGGCGGAAGCCGAGCGCGAGCGGGCGGAAGAGGCCCGGCAGGCGGCAGCCCGCGCAGAAAACTGCAGCCGGGCCCGCAGCGCCAAGGCCTCCTTCGAATCCGGCCAACGCATGGCGCGCATGAACGACAAGGGCGAGCGCGAGATTCTGAACGACGCCCAGCGCGCGACCGAGCTGCAGCGCATCGAGCAGATCATCGCTTCGGAGTGCCGCTGAAGAGGGTCGACGATCCGCCTCGGCTTGCATCGGCCGATGCCCACCGGCGTGGGCGACATCCACCCGCAAAAACCTGACGCCGTGACCCGGGGCGCGGCTGCACCGCGCCGGTCGGACGCGTAGCCACAGTCGCCGCACCGCACCGATCTGGTGCATGGCGCACCCGCACAGTCATCCGATTGGTGCATGGCCTCGGCCATCCCGACACGCCGCGCGTGTCGATGCGGCATTGGCACGCTTCCTGCAAGTCATCTGCAACTCAACCGAAGATGGAGCTTGCAAGTGACCAAGACCGTGAAAGACGTGATGCAGATGGTGCAGGATGCCGGCATCCAGTTCGTCGACCTGCGCTTCACCGACACACGAGGCAAGGAGCAGCACGTCACGGTGCCGGCCTCGGTCCTGGACGAGGACAAGTTCGGTGTCGGCCACCCGTTCGACGGCTCGTCGATCGCCGGCTGGAAGGGCATCGAGGCCTCCGACATGCTGCTGATGCCGGACCCCGCCACCGCCAACGTCGACCCCTTCTACGAGGCGCCGACGCTGATCCTGACCTGCGACGTGCTGGAGCCCGGCGACGGCCTGCCCTACGAGCGTGACCCGCGCTCGCTGGCGCGGCGCGCCGAGGCCTATCTGAAGGGCAGCGGCTTCGGCGATACCGCCTATTTCGGCCCGGAGCCCGAGTTCTTCGTCTTCGACAGCGTGCGCTGGCAGGCCGGGCTGTCGGGTTGCATGGTCGAGATCGACTCCGAGGAAGGCGCCTGGAACAGCGGCCGGGCCTACGGGCACGGCAACAGCGGGCACCGCCCCGCCGTCAAGGGCGGCTACTTTCCGGTACCGCCGGTGGACAGCTTCCAGGACCTGCGTTCCGAGATGTGCCTGCACCTGGAAGCCCTGGGCGTGCCGGTCGAGCTGCACCACCACGAGGTCGGCACGGCCGGCCAGATGGAGCTGGGCACGCGCTTTTCCACCCTGGTGCAGCGCGCCGACTGGCTGCAGCTGCAGAAGTACGTGATCCACAACGTCGCGCACGCGCACGGCAAGACGGCCACCTTCATGCCCAAGCCGATCGTCGGCGACAACGGCTCCGGCATGCACGTGCACCAGTCGGTGTGGAAGGACGGGCACAACCTGTTTGCCGGCCACGGCTACGCCGGCCTGAGCCAGTTCGCGCTGCATTACATCGGCGGCATCATCCGGCACGCGCGCGCCCTGAACGCGCTCACCAACCCGGGCACCAACAGCTACCGGCGCCTGGTGCCGCACTTCGAGGCCCCGGTCAAGCTGGCCTATTCCAGCCGCAACCGCTCGGCCTCGATCCGCATCCCCTACGTGGCGAACCCGAACGGCCGGCGCGTGGAGGTGCGCTTCCCGGATCCGACGGCCAACCCGTACCTGGCGTTTGCGGCCATGCTGATGGCGGGCCTGGATGGGGTGCAGAACCGCATCGACCCGGGCGAACCGCTGGACAAGGACCTGTATCACCTGCCGCCCGAGGAGGACGCGCAGATCCCCACCGTCTGCCACAGCCTGGAGCAGGCGCTCGAGCATCTCGACCGTGACCGGGGCTTCCTGACCCAGGGCGGCGTGTTCAGCGACGCCATGATCGATGCCTACATCGAGCTCAAGATGGCGGAGGTGACGCGGCTGCGCCTGACCACGCACCCGATCGAGTTCGACATGTACTACAGCCTCTGAAGGTGGGCCGCCATGAGGTTCACCAAGATGCACGGCCTGGGCAACGACTACATCTACGTCAACACCTTCGAGGAGGCGGTGGCCGACCCCCGAGCTCTGGCCGTCGCCATGTCGCGCCCGCACTTCGGCGTCGGCGCCGACGGGCTGGTGCTGATCGGGCCGTCGGCCGAGGCCGACTTCGCGATGCGCATGTTCAATGCCGACGGCTCCGAGGGCGAGATGTGCGGCAACGCGGCGCGCTGCATCGGCAAATACGCGCACGACCGCGGTTTGACGCACAAGACCCGCGTGACGCTGGCCACCGGCGGCGGCATCCGCACGCTGGCGCTCGAGCTGCGTGCCGGCGCCGTCGACCGCGTCACGCTGGACCTGGGCGCACCGACGCTGATCCCGGCGGACATTCCGGTCGACCTGTCGGGCGAACGGGTGCAGGCGCATCCGCTGTCGATCCAGGGGCGCGTCTGGCCCATCACCTGCGTCGGCATGGGCAACCCGCACGCCGTGACCTTCGTGGACGACCCGCAGGCCATCGACGTCGCCGGCGTCGGCGCGCAGATCGAGCGGCACCCGCTGTTCCCAAATCGCACCAACGTGGAGTTCGTGCGCGTGGCCGGGCCCGACCGCCTCGAGATGCGGGTGTGGGAGCGCGGCAGCGGCGAGACCCTGGCCTGCGGCACCGGCGCCGCCGCCAGCCTGGTGGCCGCGGTGCTGGACGGCCGCTGTGCGCGCAGCGTCACCGTCGCGCTGGCCGGGGGCGAGCTGCAGGTGGCTTGGGATGCGGCGGACGACCACGTCTACCAGACCGGGCCCGCCACCTTCGTATTCGACGGCGTCTGGCTCGGGGGTTGACGTGCGCCTGAACGCCCACCTGGCCGCCATGCCTGGCGACTACCTGTTCGCCGAGATCGTGCGGCGCGTGCGGGCCTTCGAGGCCCGCGCCGCGCGGCCCCTCATCCACCTGGGCATCGGCGACGTGACGCAGCCGCTGGCGCCCGCCATCGTCGACGCCATGGCACGCGCCGCGCACGAGATGGGCACGGCCGACGGCTTTCGCGGCTATCCCCCCGAGCAGGGCCACGCGTTCCTGCGACGCGCCATCATCGACGCCGACTACGCCCCGCTGGGCGTGCGCCTGGACGAGGACGAGGTGTTCGTCAGCGACGGCGCCAAGACCGACACCTCGGCCCTGCCCGAACTGCTGACGGCCGACGCGCGCATCGCCATCACGGACCCGGTCTATCCAGCCTACGTCGATGCCAACGCCATGGCCGGTCGGCTGGGCCGGCACGAAGGGGGAACCTGGTCGGGGCTGCTCACCCTGCCCTGCCACGCCGGCAACGGCTTCGTGCCCGAGCTGCCGCGCCAGCCCGTGGACCTGCTCTACCTGTGCTACCCGAACAACCCCACCGGCACCGTGCTGACGCGCGCGCAGCTCGCCCGCTTCGTCGAGCACGCGCTCGAGACCGGCACCCTGATCCTGTTTGACGCCGCCTACAAGGCCTACGTCACCGATCCCGCCATCCCGCGCTCGATCTACGAAATCCCGGGCGCCGAGCGCGTCGCGGTCGAGTGCTGCTCGTTCTCCAAGTCGGCCGGCTTCACCGGCGTGCGCTGCGCCTACACCGTCATTCCAAAGACCCTGGTCGCCACGGTGGAGGGGCGACCCGTCGGCCTGAATGCACTCTGGCGGCGGCGCATCGCGTGTCGCAGCAACGGCGTTTCCTACCCCGTCCAGCGCGCGGCCGAGGCAGCGCTCCTGCCCCCGGGGCAGGCCCAGGTCGCCGCCCAGGTGCGCGGCTACACCGACAACGCACATCGCATCGTAGCCGCGCTGCGCGGCGCCGGACTGGAGGTGTTCGGCGGCATCCATGCGCCCTATGTCTGGCTGCGCATCCCGGACGGCCACGGCGATTCGTGGGCCTTCTTCGACCACCTGCTGCAGGCGGCCCAGGTGGTGAGCACGCCCGGCTCGGGCTTCGGCCCCGGCGGCGAGGGTTTCCTGCGGCTGACGGCCTTCAACACCGCCGAGCGCACCGAGGAAGCGCTGGCACGCATCCTGGCGGTGCTGTGATGCGTGGGCACGTCACGCAGCACCCGCCCGCCGCAACGCCAGGCGGGGTGCCGTCGACGCCGCCGCGCATTACACTGGCAGGCAACCCGGCCTCCATCCGGTGCACGGCCCGCCGTTCCATGTCTGCTGTTTCGACGCGCGTTGCGGCCGCCGCAAGGCAGCCGTCCCCCTCCGGCCCGCCGCACGCGCCGGAGCAGCCGGTCGCAGGCGCCCCGGACGTGACATTCGCGGCCCACGACCACGAGGCCTACGACCGGCTGGCGACCATGGTTGCGGTGGTGTGCACGGACGCCCGCTGCCTGCTCGTCAATTCGGCGCTCGAGCACGCCATCGGGCAATCGCGTCGCAAGCTGGTCGGGAGCCTGGCTCTGGACTGGTTCGACGACCCGGGGCCGCTGCGCGCGGCACTGACGCAGGTGGCCCGTCCGCACCTGGTGGTCAGCCGCTTCGAGGCGATGCTGCGGCGATCGTCTGTCGGCACGCATGGGCTGCCGGTGCACGTGATCGTCAACCCGATCGGCCGCGGCGGACCGGGCGCCATGGTCATGGTCGAGATGATCGAGATCGAGCGCCAGGTGCAGCTGGACCGCGAGGCGCGCATGCACGAGCTCGTGCAAGCCCACCGCGAGCTGCTGCGCAACCTGGCGCACGAGGTCAAGAATCCGCTTGGCGGCATCCGCGGCGCGGCGCAGCTGCTGGCCCTGGACGCCGCCTCGCGCGGCCTGGCCGACTACACCGACGTCATCATTCGCGAGGCCGACCGGCTGCAGGCGCTGGTGGACCGGCTGCTGGCCCCGCACCGCGGCGCACCGGCCTGGGACCGCGTCAACATCCACGAAATCTGCGAACGCGTGCGAGCCGTGGTGCTGGCCGAGTTTCCCGCCGGCCTCGACGTGCAGCGCGACTACGACACCTCGCTGCCCGAGCTGCACGCCGACCGCGAGCGCCTGATCCAGGCGCTGCTCAACATCGTGCGCAACGCCGCGCAGGCACTGGGACCGCGCATCGCGGCCGGCGACGCGCGCATCGTGCTGCGCACGCGCATTGCGCGCCAGGTCACGCTCGGCGGACGCTGCCACCGGCTGGCGATCCAGCTGCAGGTCGAGGACAACGGCCCCGGCGTGCCCGAAGCCCTGCGCCAGCGCCTGTTCCAGCCTCTGGTCTCGGGCACTCCGAGCGGCCACGGGCTGGGGCTCACGCTGGCACAGGCGCTGGTCCAGCAGCACGGCGGCACGATCGAATGCGACAGCCAGCCCGGCCTGACCCGGTTCACGCTGCTGCTGCCGCTGGACGAGGCGGTCCGGCCGCCGGGAAGCGAGGGGGCGCCATGAAGCCGTCGATCTGGATCGTCGACGACGACCCGTCCATCCGCTTCGTGCTCGAACGCGCGCTGGCGCGCGCCGCGCTGCCGGCGCGGGCCTTTGCCGAGCCCGCCGCGGTGCTGGCGGCGCTCGACGCCGGCGAGCAGCCGCGAGTCGTGGTCAGCGACATCCGCATGCCGGGTGCCAGCGGCATCGACCTGCTGGCCGAGATCGGCCGGCGCCTGCCCGGGCTGCCGGTGATCATCATGACCGCCTACACCGACCTCGACAGCGCGGTGGCGGCCTTGCAGGGCGGCGCCTTCGAATACCTGCCCAAGCCGTTCGACGTCGAAAAGGCGGTCGAACTGATCCGGCGCGCCGCCGCCGAACGGCCGCGGGCCGAACGAGTCGACGCGGGCCGGGTCGAAGTGCCACCCATGCTGGGGCATGCGCCGGCCATGCAGGAGGTGTTTCGCGCCATCGGCCGGCTCAGCCAGAGCGAGGCGACGGTGCTGCTCACTGGCGCCAGCGGCACCGGCAAGGAACTGGTGGCGCACGCCCTGCACCGCCACAGCCCGCGCGCGGACGGGCCCTTCGTGGCCATCAACACCGCGGCGATCCCGAAGGACCTGCTGGAAAGCGAGCTGTTCGGCCACGAGCGCGGCGCCTTCACCGGCGCCCAGGCCACACGCCGCGGCCGCTTCGAACAGGCCGCCGGCGGCACGCTGTTCCTGGACGAGATCGGCGACATGCCGCTGGAACTGCAGACGCGCCTGCTGCGCGTGCTCAGCGACGGCCAGTTCTACCGCGTCGGCGGCCAGCAGCTGCTGCGTTCCAGCGCGCGCGTGATCGCCGCCACGCACCAGGACCTGGAGCAGCAGGTGCGCGCCGGCCGCTTCCGTGAAGACCTCTACCACCGCCTGAACGTGATTCGCCTGCGGCTGCCGCCCTTGCGCGAACGGCCCGAGGACATTCCGCTGCTGGCGCGCTTCTTTCTCGACCGCAGCGCGCACGAGTTGGGCGTCGAGGCCAAGCACGTCAGCGCGGCGGCGCTGGAACGGCTGGCGCGCGGTGACTTTCCCGGCAATGTGCGCCAGCTGGAGAACCTGTGCCGTTGGCTGACGCTGATGGCGCCGGGCCAGTGCATCGAAGCCGAGGACCTGCCCGCGGACGTGCTGGCGCCACCCCTGGCGGCTGGCACGGTCGAGGCGGTCCCGGCAAACGACTGGCTGGCACCGCTGGCGCAGCACGTGCGCGCGCGCCTCGAAGCCGGCGAGGCCGAAGTCTGGAAGTCGCTCGCCGAGGAGTTCGAGCGCACGCTGCTGCGCACCGCGCTTGAAACCACGCACGGTCAGCGCCAACAGGCCGCGCGCCGGCTCGGCATCGGTCGCAACACCCTGACGCGCAAGAGCCAGGAGCTGGGCCTGGATGATTGAGGCAACGCTGAACAAGTCCCGCGCGCCGGCACGCGGCGCTGGCGCGGTTCGGATCCGCTCCCGCTGAAGCGCGCGCCATGGCACGCCTGCCACGCCTCGTCCTCGCGGGCCAGCCGCACCTGGTGCTGCAGCGGGCCCTCGACGGCCGCGCGCCCTTTGCCGACGAAACGGACCGGGCGCGCTTCATCGACATCCTGCGCGAAGGCCTGGCCGTGGAGCACGTGCAGCTGCATGCCTATGCCCTGGCGTCCCGGGAGCTGCGCATGCTGCTCACGCCGGCAGCACCGCAGGCGCTGGCGCGACTCGCACAGGCCCTCGGGCGCCGTTACGTGGTCGCCTACAACCGCCGCCACGGGCGCCGGGGCACGCTGTGGGACGGGCGCTTCCGCGCCTGCCCGGTCGAACCGGGTGACTTCGTGCTCGCCGCCATGGCCTGGATCGAGCAGGACGGCGAGGCCGGGTTGGCCAGCAGCGCGGCCCATCACCTGGGTGTTCGCAACAACCCCCTGCTCAGCAATCCGCCCGCCTACTGGGACCTGGGCAACACGCCCTTCGAGCGCGAAGCAACCTGGCGCCGGCGCCTGGACGTGGGCCTGGCGCCGCTCCAGGAGGCGCAGTTGCAGCGCGCCCTGCGCGGCGGCTGGGCCCTGGGCTCGCCCGCCTTTGCGGCGTCGATCGCATCAGCCGAACGCCCTGCCGCACCGCGCCCGGCCGGACGCCCGCGACGCCCCCGCGCGACCCCCTGACATCGGCGACGCCAGCCAGGAACGCCCATGCGCCGCCGTCCGGTACTGGCGCGATGGATCCCCGTGCTTCCTGCCAGGTGCGGCGCCCCCGTGTGCATCATTTTTTTTCAAAAAAACGAATTCATGCAAGCCATTGGCCGGGGACCCGCACACCTACCGCCTCGAGGAATTGAATCGGCCATACCCCACTTCATCACGTTATCTATCGCTCCTGTTTTGGTATGTCCCTGATTATTCTTTAGTTCTTACTTCTGGCAAAAAATCATGTTTCGACCCCGTTTTATTTTTGTTGTGACGTCGCAGGGCCGGTGCTAATCTGCCTGTCCTGTCACGCATCCACCGAGGTCTCCATTGCTCCGCACCGCGCCTTCCCCGTCCGCTCAGGAGATCGAAACGGCCACCCGCCACGGCCTCTATGACCCCCGTTTCGAGCACGACGCCTGCGGCGTCGGTTTCGTCGCCCACATCCGGGGCGAGAAAAGCCACGCCATCGTCACCCAGGCGCTCGAAATCCTGGAGCACCTGGACCACCGCGGGGCGGTCGGCGCCGATCCGCTGATGGGCGACGGCGCCGGCATCCTGATCCAGCTGCCCGATGCCCTCTACCGCGCCGAAATGGCGGCGCAGGGCGTCGAACTGCCGCCGCCGGGCGAATACGGCGTCGGCATGCTGTTCCTGCCCAAGGAGTACGCCTCGCGCCTGGCCTGCGAGGAAGAGCTCGAGCGCGCCATCCGCGCCGAGGGCCAGGTGCTGCTGGGCTGGCGCGACGTGCCGGTCGACCGCGAGCTGCCGATGTCGCCCACCGTGCGTGCCAAGGAGCCGGTGATGCGCCAGGTCTTCATCGGCCGCGGCGCCGACGTGATCGTGCAGGACGCGCTGGAGCGCAAGCTCTACGTGATCCGCAAGACCGCCAGCGCCGCCATCGAGGGCCTGGGGCTGAAGTACGGCAAGGAGTACTACGTCCCGAGCATGAGCAGCCGCACGGTGATCTACAAGGGCCTGCTGCTGGCGCACCAGCTAGGCGCCTACTACCGCGACCTGCAGGACGCGCGCTGCGTCTCGGCGCTGGGCCTGGTGCACCAGCGCTTTTCCACCAACACCTTCCCCGAGTGGCCGCTGGCGCACCCGTATCGCTACGTCGCGCACAACGGCGAGATCAACACCGTGCGCGGCAACTACAACTGGATGCGCGCGCGCGAGGGCGTGATGAGCTCGCCCGTGCTGGGCGCCGACCTGGCCAAGCTCTACCCCATCAGCTTCCCGCACCAGTCGGACACCGCCATCTTCGACAACTGCCTGGAGCTGCTAACCATGGCCGGCTACCCGCTGGCACAGGCCGTGATGATGATGATCCCCGAGCCCTGGGAGCAGCACGCGACCATGGACGAGCGCCGGCGCGCGTTCTACGAATACCACGCCTCGATGCTCGAGCCCTGGGACGGCCCGGCGGCGATCGTCTTCACCGACGGCCGCCAGATCGGCGCCACGCTGGACCGCAACGGCCTGCGGCCGGCGCGCTACTGTGTCACCGACGACGGCCTGGTGGTGATGGCGTCGGAATCCGGCGTGCTGCCGATCCCGGAGCACAAGATCGTGCGCAAGTGGCGCCTGCAGCCGGGCCGAATGTTCCTGATCGACCTGGACCAGGGCCGCCTGGTGGACGACGCCGAGATCAAGGCCGCCCTGGCCGGCGCCAAGCCCTATCGGCGCTGGATCGACAACCTGTGCGTGCGCCTGGACGACGTGCTGCAGCCAGTGGCCGGCGCCGACGCGCACGAGCTGCCGATGGCCGCCACCGAGCCGCAGAGCGCCGGCATCGAGGCCGCCTCGCCCGACCTGCTGGACCTGCAGCAGGCCTTCGGCTACACGCTGGAGGACATCAAGTTCGTGCTCGGCCCGATGGCCGCGCACGGCGAGGAAGCCATCGGCTCGATGGGCGACGACAGCCCGCTGGCCGTGCTGTCGGGCCAGGACAAGCCACTCTACAACTACTTCCGCCAGATGTTCGCCCAGGTCACAAACCCGCCGATCGACCCGATCCGCGAGGCCATCGTGATGAGCCTGGTGACCCACA
>CAYRHV010000018.1:0-7487 GCA_964424045.1 uncultured Ottowia sp.
CGGGCGAGGCGTAGTTCTCGCTGGCGATCAGCTCGATGTGGTCTTCCTGGCGCTGGTGCTCGGCCTGGATGGCGGCCCAGACGGCCGGGTCGGTGTGGGCGATGGTGTGGGTGGAACGGTTGAACATGACAGGTTCAGGGTCAGTGGAGTCCCTTGGCAGGCAAGGGCCGCCCAGGCGAACGGCGGAACGCGCGCCCGGCAGGCAGACGCGGTGCGCTTCCCCGTGGTGCCGGGCCGGCATTGCGGCCGCCTCCACGTCGACCACGGCACGGGCCGTGGCCTATCGCCAGTTGCACACGAGGGTGAGTTTAGCCGACTGCGGCCGGCGCCGAAGGCCGGCGGCCGGGCTCATTCGCCCCCGAGCACGGCGACCTTGACGCCTGTTCCGTTCTGAGCCGTCTGTTCGCCGCGTTGCGTCGCCGTGCCTGGCTTGGACTGGCTGTCCGCGCGCAATCCGGGCGTGGACGACGCGGACAGCGGTCGGCCCTTGGCCACCTGGTAGAGGCGGGCATGCTCGGCCAGCACCTTGGAGGCATAGCCGCCGTCGCTGCGCAGGTTGGCGGCGCCCACGTACCACTTCAGGCCGTTCTGCACCGAGCCGGCGCGCGTGACGTATTCGCGCAGGATCTTCACGCCCACGCGCAGGTTGCTGCGCGGGTCGAAGGCGGCATATTCGCCGCCGAAGTGCTGGTACTTGTCCGAATGCACGTCGGTCATGACCTGCATCAGGCCCTGGGCGCCCACCGCGCTTTGGGCAAACGGATTGAAGCGTGATTCGATGGCCATCACGGCCAGGATCAGGGTCGGGTCGAGCTTGTTCTCGGCGCCGGCCTCGTAGGCTTCGGCCACCAGCGCAGCCACCGGCTCCGGCGCGACGCGGTATTTCTTCGAGATCCAGAACGCCACGCGCGCCTGTTCCTGCGGCAGCTGCTGCGGGTTGGTGGCGGTGGCGCGTTCGATCGCGGTCAGTTCCGGCGTGATGCCGATGGCGGCGATCTTGCGCTCCGTCAGCCAGTTGGTCAGACGCTCTTCGCCCTGCTGGCGCAGGTCCGGGCGCATGCCCAGCACGAGGGCGAGCAGCACCACCAGCACGCCCAGCAGCGCCAGGCTGTTGTGGGTGATTTCCAGGAAGCCTTCACCCACGTCCGTGGCGAAGGTTCTCAGGCCGCGCACCAGCGCGGTCCCTCGAGTTGACGCTGTCATAGCACTCCTTGATCTGGCCGGCCGGTGTCCGGCTGTCCGCGCAACACGACCTGCCTGGTTTGGGCGAGGTCTGCCAACGGGCAGAGGGACAATGGACGGCACGATGAATCAGTCCATGGCCCGCGTTGCGGAGCCCCCGCCAAGGGCGGAAACGGCAATTGGCCTGCAACGCGATGCGCCGTGCTCCTCACGGCAGCGGTTCCCGTTCTCGTTACTCTTGGCTTTCAGGGAACAGTTGATTCTAGGAATCCGTCAAAATTCCAGTCAACCCTGATTTCTGGAGTCCAAGGTCTAATCTGGTTATATGCAAACCGGGCCGAAGCACGGCTGCTTGCGGCTTTGGAGCAGCAACATCAGCGTGCCGGCGCGTGTCCGGCGGGGTGTTGTTTTTTGATTGAAAACGTCAATCCATCTCTCCTTCTGGATTGAATTTCATTGCTGGTGAATGGAACCTGGGGTGCCTACAGTGGAGTTGCCCAAGTCACTTGGGCAACCGGCTGACAGGCACCCGTCGGCGTAGCGGATACAACGAATGGGCCCGCCTTCAGCCATTTCCTGGAAGGCAATCCATTGCCTTCTCCCGCAGCCGGGAACAACAAGCTTCCCTCCTGCGGATCCTGGCAGACCAAGACGCTTGTCGCGCTGCCAACAAGCCCGGCGGGCAGGCTCCAAGTCCTCCCGCCGGGCTTTCTCGTGGGATGGGTGGTGACACGTGCCGGGAGCCCGGTTACGCTGTGTGGCTGCGGCCCGGCAGGTCAGCGGGCACAATCCGGTGCGCGATGTCTGATCCCGTGACGAAAACCGATGCACCGCGTCCAGCGGCGCCGGCGCGGCGCCGCTGGACGCGGCGCCTGCTCTGGGGCCTGGCCACGGTGCTGCTGCTGTCGGCGCTGGCGTGGCTGGGCGTGCCGCCCCTGGTGCGCTGGCAGGGCCAGAAGATTGCCAGCGAGCAGCTCGGGCGCGCGGTGCAGATCGGCGAGGTCGCGTTCAACCCATGGACGCTGGAACTCACGGTGCAGGACATCGAGGTGGCCGGCGCGGACGGCGCGCCACCTCAGCTTCACGTCGAGCGGGTGTATGCCAATGCGGCCTGGCAGTCGATCGTGCGGCTGGCGCCGGTGCTGGACGCGCTGCAGGTGCAGGCGCCAGCGCTGCGCCTGGTGCATCGCGGCGACGGCCATTACGACGTGGACGACATCCTGGCGCGCCTGGCGGCGGCGCCGAAGTCGGAGGACGCCGGCAAGCCGGCCCGTTTTGCGCTCTACAACATCGAGATCCGGGACGGACGGCTGGATTTCGACGATCAGGCCGTGCAGGAGCAACAGGAGCTGCGCGAGCTGAAACTGGCGCTGCCCTTCATCAGCAGCCTGCCTTCGGCGCGCGAGGTCACGGTGCGTCCCGAACTGGCCTTTGCCCTCAACGGCAGCCGATTCGACTCCAATGCCCAGGCGCTGCCGTTCGACGACTCGCGCCGCACCGATGCCGTGCTGCGGCTGCAGGCGCTGGACCTCGCGCCCTACCTGGGCTATCTGCCGGCAGGCTTGCCGTTGCGCCTGCAGGCCGGGGTCCTGGATGCCGAGCTGCAGCTTCATTTCGAGGAGGCTCCGCAGCAGTCGCTGCGCATCGATGGCACGCTGGCCCTGAGCGGGCTGCAGGCGCTGGATGCGGCCGGTGCGCAGGCGCTGACCCTGGACGCGCTGCGGCTGGAACTGGCCGAGCTGCGGCCACTGGAGGGGCGTTTGCACCTGTCGAACGTCGAACTGGTGCAACCGCATCTGACACTGCTGCGCGATGCGGGCGGGGCGCTCAACCTGCAGCCCGTGCCGGCGGCCGGAGGCGAGGAGGCGGCCGATGCGGCGGCGTCCGCCGGGGCGCAGGCGCCCGTCATGCCAGCCCCGGCCGAAGCAGAGGGATCGACACCCGGATTCGAACTGCTGGTTGATCAGTTGGCGCTGCGCGACGGGCGCGTGGATTTTCGCGACGACAGCACGACTGCGTCCGCGGGCGAGGCTGCGGCACTGCGCCTGGATGCGCTGGCGCTGCAGGCCAGCGCGATTGCCTGGCCGCTGGAGCAGCCACTGAGCTTCAGTGGTTCGACCCGGCTGGTGGAGCCGGGTGCGGCGCCCACTGAAGCCGCGCCGGCCGACGCGCAGGCGACGTCGCCGGACGCCGGCGCCACCCTGGCCTTCGAGGGCCGTGCCAGCCTGCAGCAGGCCGAGGCCACGGCGCGCCTGGCCGGCGTGCCGCTGAAGCTGGCTCGCCCGTACCTGGCTGCCTATCTGGTGCCGCGGCTGGAGGGTGGGCTGGAGGCCGAGCTCGGCGTGCAGTGGGCGCCGGCCGCCACGCCGGATGCCGAGCCGGAGCTGAAGCTGGCGGTTCGGCAGCTGGTGCTGGATCGCCTCGCGTTGATGGGCGAGGGCGCGAGCACGACCCGGTCGGGCACTGCCCGGCGGGCCGCGGGACCCAGGACGGGAGAGCTGGCACGCATCGAGCAGCTCAGTCTGACAGACGCGCAGATCGACCTGAGCGCGCGCACGGTGCAGGTGGCCGAAATGGCGCTGCAGCGCCCGTGGCTGCAGGCCGAGCGCAGCCGGGACGGCCGCTGGATGGCCGAGCAATGGGTGCGCTCGCTCGACACGCCGGCGGCGGATGGCAAGGCGCCCGCCGCTGCCGAGTCCGAGACGGCGCCATGGGCCGTCGGACTGGAAGCGCTGAAGCTGCGCGAAGGCAGCGTCGACTATGCCGACCTGGCGACGGTGCAGCCGGTGCGGGCGCAGCTCACCCAGCTGCGCCTGGACGCCGGCAAGCTGCAGCTGGCGGGCAAGCAGTCGATGCCGCTCGAGCTGTCGGCGCGCCTCGGCACGGGACGCCGCGGCGCCGAAGCCGGCCGCCTGTCGTGGCGCGGCCAGCTGACGCTGGAACCGCTGACGGCGCAGGGCGAACTGACGGCCGAGCGTCTGCCGGTGCACGCCTTCACCCCGTATTTCGACCAGGCGCTGAACATCGACATCCTGCGTGCCGACGCCAGCTACAAGGGTCGGGTTGCCTTTGCCGAGACGCCGCGCGGCCCGCGCCTGACGGTGGCGGGTGACGCCCGGGTCGAGGAGCTGCGTACGCACAGCCGTCCGGATTCGAGCGCGGGCGGCAGTTCCGATGCTGGTACGACGACCGGTCCCGCCGTGGCTTCGCGTGCCGCGCTGGCGCCGACCGCGGTGCGACCGGCGGGCGGCCTGGGCGAGGAGCTGCTGAGCTGGAAGCAGCTGCGCCTGGCCGGCCTGGACCTGCGGCTGGAACCCGGACAGGCGCCGCGCGTGTCCGTGGGCAGCACGCGGCTGTCAGACTTCTTCGCGCGCCTGATCATCCACCCGAACGGGCGCTTCAACCTGCAGGACGTGCTGAAGTCCGATGCCGAGGACGCGCCCCAGGCAGCGGCCGCCAGCGCCACGCCCGCCGTCGGCATGCCGGCCGCCGGTGAATTCAGCAGCGTTGAGGTGGCGGCGGGCGCCGGCCAGGCCGTTACCGCAGCCCCGGCGGCGGCGCCGCCGGATCCTCTGGCGCCAGTGCTGCAGTTCGGGCCGACCGAGCTGGTCAACGGCCGCATCGACTTTTCCGACCACTTCATCCGGCCCAACTATTCGGCCGACCTGACCGAACTCAACGGCAGCCTGGGTGCCTTTGCCTCGGTTGCGCCCGAGGGAGCGCCGCAGATGGCCGAGCTCAGGCTCGCCGGCCGGGCCGAGGGTTCGGCGGCGCTGGAAGTCTCGGGACAGCTCAATCCGCTCGCCAGCCCGCTGGCGCTGGACATCGAGGCGCGGGTGTCGGACCTGGACCTGCCGCCGCTGTCGCCGTATTCGGTGAAATACGCCGGCCACGGCATCGAGCGCGGCAAGCTGAGCATGGACGTGGCCTACAAGATCGAGCCCGAAGCGCGGCTCACGGCGACCAACCGGCTGGTGCTCAACCAGCTGCAGTTCGGCGAACCGGTGGAAGGCGCGCCGGCCAGCCTGCCGGTGCAGCTCGCCACCGCGCTGCTGGCCGACAGCAACGGTGTGATCGACCTCGACCTGCCGATCAGCGGTTCGCTCAACGACCCCGAGTTCTCGCTCGGGCCGATCATCGTCAAGGCGGTGGTGAACCTGATCGGCAAGGCCCTCACGGCACCGTTCACGTTGCTGGCACGCGCACTGGGCGGCGGTGGAGAAGACCTGTCGTCGGTGGCCTTCGCGCCCGGCAGCACGCGCCTGGACGACAAGGCACGCCAGCAGCTGGACCACATCGCCAAGGCGCTGACCGAGCGGCCGCAACTGAAGCTCACGGTGGTCGGCACGGCGGACCTGGCGGCCGAGGATGAAGGCTTTCGACGCGAGCGCCTGCAGGCCCTGGTTGCCGCCGAGCAGCGCGGCGAGAAGCCGGAGCTGGGGCCCGAGACGGCGCCGCCCGCGACCGAAGACTCGCCGCCGGAGCCGAGCGAACCGGAAGCGGCGCCTGCCGACGAGGCAGCGGGCCCGGACGCCGCGGCCGACCAGGTCTCGGCCGAGCAGTATCCGGTGCTGCTCAAGCGCCTCTACCGGCGCGCCGACATCCCGGACAAGCCGCGCAACGCGATCGGCATGCAGCGCGACATTTCGGTGCCCGAGATGGAAGCCCTGCTGATGGCGCAGATCCCGGCCGACCAGGACGCCATACGCCAGCTGGCGGTGCGCCGTGGCGTGGCGGTGAAGGACTACCTGGCCGGCCACGGCGTGCCGGCCGAACGCCTGTTCCTGGGGGCGGCGCGCACCGACGCCGCCTCCGGCAAGGCGGCCGGCGCCGCAGCAGCCGAGGCGACGGCGGAGGCCGAGGCGCCCTGGTCGCCGCGCGCCGAACTCAACCTCGGCATGAAGTAGGCAAGGACCGACGCTGGTGCGCGCGCGGACTGGGGCGCGCCAAATCGCTGCCACAATAGCCGGGTGCCAGGCGCGCGGTTCGCGCGTGCCGGCGTCACTCGTTGATCCTGCCCAGCATGTTTCCGTTTTCCCGCGATCCGCAAGACCCCCAGGCTGCTGCCGAGACGCCGGCAGCCGGCACGCCCGAGGCGCATCCGCTCGACGCGCTGACCGGGGGCGTGTTCTCCGCTGCCACCTCGGGCGAGCGCGCCCAGCGCGTGCGCCAGTGGTTGACGACAGACCCCTCCGCCGAGCAGATGCAGGAGGTGTTCAAGGAGCTGTCGGCCAAGGACAAGGGCGCGGCGCGGGCCCTGCGCGAGCGCCTGGACGAATTGCGCCGGGCGCGCGAGCAGGAGTCGGTCGCGGCCGAATGGGAGGCCAAGGCTCGGGCGCTGCTGGAGGCAGCACGCCTGAACATCGCCGATGCCCTGGCCTGGCAGCGCGACGCTGCCCGGGCCGGTGCGCCGCTGTCGCGCGAACCGCTGGCCGGCCTGCGCGCGCAACTGGCCGAGCTGGTGCGTATCGTGGAGGACCTGCAGCAGCGCGTGATGGTGCAGCGCGAGGCGGCGGCCCTGCTGGCTCAGCGCATCGAGCTGCTGTCCATGCGCCCCTGGACCGAGGCGCGCGATGCCCGGGACACGCTGCAGGCGGACCTGTCCCAGTGGCGCGAGCAGGCCGAGGCTCTGCGCGGCGATCCGCAGTGGCCCAGCATTGACCTGCGCTACCCGCCGCAGCTCGAGAGCGCGCAGGAGCAGCTGGAGGCGGTGTGGAGCGCCTTCGTGCCGGCGCTGGAGCAGGCGCTGGCCGCCAGTGCCGACGCCGCGGCGCCATTGCCGCCGGTGCCCGTCTGGGCCGAGCAGCTGCGTGCCGAGCGCGAGGAGGCTGCGGCCGACTCGACCCCACAGCCGCGCAAGCCGAAGATCGATCCCGAGCAGCGGGCCGCGGCAACGAAGGCGGTGGAAGCCGGCGTCATGCTGCTCGAGCAGGCGGTTGCAGCCGGCCACACGAAGAACATGAATAGCGCCTCCCAGGCGCTGCGCCAGTCGCTCAAGATCCATGGCCGCCTGATCGACGATGCGCTGGAGGCGCGCGTGCATGCGGCCCTGGTGTCGGCCGGCGAGCTCGAGGGCTGGCAGCGCTGGAGCGCGGACAAGGCGCGCGAGCAACTGGTCGCCCGCGCCGAGGCGCTGCTGGTGCGGCGTCGACGCAAGGGCACGCGGCTAGCGGTGCAGCAGGCCGAGCCGGCTGTTGCCGAGCAGGATGCTGTGCCGGCCGAGGTGGAGACGACCGTGCCGGACACCGCTGCGACCGATGCGGCGCCGCCATTGACGCCCGGAGCCGAGCCGCAGGCCGCAGCTA
>CAYRHV010000018.1:7587-18475 GCA_964424045.1 uncultured Ottowia sp.
GCGACCGATGCGGCGCCGCCATTGACGCCCGGAGCCGAGCCGCAGGCCGCAGCTACCGAAGTGACCGAAGCAACGGAGGCAACGGAGGCGGCCGAAACGGCCGACACCCCGGATGCGACCGATGGGGTCGCTCAGGCGGCTTCCCCTGCCGCTGGAGCAGGGCCCCAGGCCGGGCCCGACGGCGCGCCGGCCGACCCCGACTTCGAGCTCGTCCCGGCCATGGGCGAGCGCCGGCTGCAGGAGGCCATTCGCAAGCTGCGCGAGGAGTGGAAGACCGCCGACCAGGGCGGGCCGCCCAATCACGCACTGTGGAAGCGCTTTGACAGTGCCTGCAATGCCGCCTATGAATTCGTCGCGCTCTGGCTGAAGAAGCAGCGCGCCGAAGCGGCCGAGCACAAGGCCGCGCGCCTGGCGCTGATCGAGGAAGTCAGGGCCTGGGGCGCGGCGCAGCAGGCCGGTGCGGACACCGACTGGAAAGCCGTGCACCGCGAGCTGCGTCAGTTCTCGGAGCGCTGGCGCAACGCGGGTCACCTGAGCGAGAAGGTCTACGCCGAGCTGCAGCCGCAATGGAAGGCCGCCGCCCAGGCCGCAGGCGCGCTGCTGGATGCCGCGCAGAAGGCCAGCACCGCACGGCGCCAGGCGTTGATCGCCGAGGCCGAGGCCCTGGGCGCCGAGTCGCGCCTGCGCATCGACGCGGTACGCGAGCTGCAGCAGCGCTGGCAGGCCGAGGCCCAGGCCGTGCCGCTGGAACGTCGGCACGAGCAGAAACTCTGGGACGCCTTTCGCAAGCCGATCGATGCGGCGTTCAAGCGCAAGAGCGCCGAGCGCACGCAGCAGCGTGCCGCCATGAGCGTACACGACCAGGCGGTGCTGCAGGCCGCGCAGGCGCTGGAAGCCGCCAACGCCAGCGGCGACGCCCAGCGCATCCGCGTGGCCATGGAGCAGCTGGAGGCAGTGACGCGCGGACGGGAGCAGGACCAGGCCGCAGCAGCGGCGGACGCGGCGCGGGAAGGCCGGCCGGTGGTCGCGGAGGCTCCGGCTGCAGGAGCGCCCGCTTCGGAGGTTGCTGTGGCGGCGTCCGGCGATGAGTCGGCGGCCGAAACGGCGGCTCCGGAAGCGGCAGAGGAAGCCCCGCCATCGGAAGCGTCCGCGCCCGAGGCGCCGGCGGCTGCGCCCCCGCCGGCCAGGCCGGTGATCGCGGTGCGCGGCGACGACCGGCCGGGCGCGAAGCGCGTGGGCGGCGCCGGGGCGGCCGAACGTGACCCGCGCGGGCGTGGTCCGGCCGGGCGCGACACGCGCCGGGGTCCGGCCGGTGGCGGGCGCTTCGGCGATCGGCGTGACGGTCCGCGCGGGGCCGACCGCGACCGGCGCGAAGAGCGCGGCCCGCGCATGGGCGACGCCGCGTTTCGGGCCCAGCGCCAGGCCGTCGAGAGTGCCCAGGCCGCCCTGCGCAAGCTGGCGGCGCAGGCACACGGCGAGACCCTGGTGCAGCTGCTCGCGGCTTGGCAGCAGCGCCGGCCGGAGCAGGCCCCCAGCGCGCAGGAGCTGGGCCGAGGCGTCACGGCCTCGGTGCGCAGCGCCTGGCTGGAGGCCATCGGCACCGGCGGTGGTGATCGGGCGCAGGCCGCCACGGCACTGCTGCGCCTGGAAATGGCGGCCGAGGTTCCGGCACCTGCCGACCAGCAGGACGCGCGCCGCGCCTTGCAGCTGCAGCTGCTGACCCAGCGCAACGACCCACAGCCGGCCGAGACTTGGCGCGAGGACGTGGCGGTCGTGCTGGCGGCGGATGCGGACGAGCGTTCCGCGCGTCGGCTGCAGGGCGTGCTGAAGGTGTTGCTGCGCAAGTGAAGTGGCAGCCGCCAGCCCAAAGTGTCAGCTGCGTGGCCTTGACGCTTGTTCAAACGCGCCGTGTATCGACGCGGCATGGGCCACGGCCATCAGCCTGTCGGTGGCCTGACTCGCCAGCGGCAACTCTCCCAGCCCCATGTCGTGGGCGACGAGAAGGAGTTCGCGTAACCCGGCGTAGTCGGTAAGGCGCATACGCTGGAGTATGGCAAGGCTGCATAATGCCGGCGCAAGAGCTGTGTGCAGTTCAGGCGAGATCGACGTGAGCATGGACTGCCAGTGTCCGCGGTCGTCGCCAAGCCAGGTGCCGAGTGGCGCAGCCTCCCAGCTAGTCGTATCCGTGGCCATTGGCTGAGCCGGCTCGGCTGGCAGTGAATGATTCGGCAGTAGTGCTGCCGCACACAAGAAGCCCATTACATACGCAGTATGGTAGGACGTTGCAAGCGCATAGCGGGATTGTTCCGGTCCGCTCAGCGTGTTGAATCGGGTGATGCTGGCGTTCCCGCAGGGCAGGAGCCCTACTTCGTCCTCAACTTTCAGTAGTACATGGAAGGCAAAAATTGCCGTCGTGCTCCATGGGATGCCAAGCTGGGGCCAGGCAGTCAGGAGTTCTCCGGCCAGGTCGTAATCTTCCGCATCCAGAAAGCGCATGAGGAGCGCCTCGATGTCTGCGATGAGTGTCTGGACGGGCCGTGGCAGTTCGACCTTGCGACGATGGCCGAAGTCAGTCACATAGAACAACACATGCGTGAGCGCGTAGACTTCGCTGCGAGTGCTGGTGAGCACGTCGAAGGGGTGTGCAAGCAGTGCCCAGGATCGGGCATCAGATGCTGAGTGGAGCGTGGTCGTCCACAGGCTGCGGATCCAGGCGCGCTCCGCGTCTGCGGAAGGCGTCAGGTCGCAGGCCAGTCTTGAAGCCAGATCCCAGCGCTCACGGGCGAATGCGTCGAATGCCTCATCGGTACTGCCCAGAGTGTTCAGCAGCACATGTGGCACTACATGCTTATGCACGCGTTGCGGGTGCAGAGCCATATCAGCCAATACACGGCCGGAGCGGGCGTGGTGCGTCACCAGAGGCAGCAGCTGCTCAAACACTTCCCGAATTACCGGTTTGTCTCGCACATGCGCTGCAGCGTGCAACAGCATGGCGGTTTCTGCTACCACCTTATCAGCGGTGAAACTGTTGTGTGGTGCAAGCTTGTCTTCGAACCCGGTCTCGGCGAATGACGTGACAGCCCGCACAGCCAGCGACAGCACGGCTGCAAGACGTGCTTCTATGGTTGGTGATGAAAACATGCCGCCAAGCGAGCAGGCCCGCAGAGCGAACCCTACTGCAAATCCGTGTCCAAGGCGTGTTTGGAGATTCTTGCGTTGTTCAGCCGTGCCGCATTAGTGCAGGATTTGCGGGCTCGTGGCACACGGCGTTACCCGTCCGCCAATGATGAACCGGCAGCGCAAGCAGGACTGGCCAAGACACCACCGGTGAAGGCGTGATGCACCTGCTTGCGGGTTATCAGCCTCTGCTTATCTGCCCTTTCGCCGCAGCCGCGATCTGGGAGGCTGCCCCCAGGCTGCCGATCAGGCGCTCCGCATCCAGCGGCCTCAGCATGCAGGCCAAGATATTGAAGCGCCCAAGGAGGACGCCATGAAGGCCTGAATCCTCAACTGCCAAAGTGGGGCCAAGTTCTGCAACAAATTTTCCCATGTTGCCAAAATCAACCGCTTTTGACTCGAGAAATCGTTTTGCGATTTGTTCATGTTCCATCGCTGGCTCCTGTTATCAAGAATGCGTCGAGAATGTCTTGTGATGCAGTTTGTTTATGGACAACCATTGACGCACCGATGCCCCCTCCCTGTAAGCCAATTTACACCTAAACTGTAAAGAAGGCAAGATTTTTGAAACCTTGGTTTGCTTATGGATTTCCTGCCTGCCATGGTAGCCGTTGCCGCTTGCATCGATCATGGTGCATCGGCAGCCATGTCGAGGTAAGGATCGAGCGGGGGCGGGGCCGGAATCGAACCGGTACGGTGTCGCCACCGGCAGATTTTGAGTCCTGCTATATGGCTGTCGGTGACTATTGATTTCTTTTTGAATCAATGCCTTAGGTGTTAGATGATGTTGGGATTAGTCGGCTTTTCTCGTGCCAATTGTCCCGCAATTGTCCCGTAGCGACCTTACAACGCCCTACGGCCGCCAGTTGGCGATGTGCACTTTCCAGCACAGCAGCACGCCACCAGGCGCAACTCGCTGCACGTCGCGCACGGTGTAGCTCTGCCCGCCGGCAGGCTGCCAGCCGTTGCCCGGTAGCGATTCGATGAAGGTCTGGGCGTCTTCGTTGTAGGCGATGGTGCCCAGGAAGTCGCCGACCTGGATCATCGTGCCGGGCTCTGTGGACTGGTCATACGTGCGGCCCAGCAGCCACAGGTCGAGGTCTCGGCCAGGGGTGCCGCCCTCCACCATGCCCGTTGCCGGGTTGTAGGTGCCTGGAGTTCCCGGCAGTGTGATGGTGACCTTGAACCCGCGTCGCTTGATCTGGCGCGTGGCGAAGTCGCGGCGCTGATCCCAGAACGTCATTGATCAATGCCTGCAAACTGCATGGCAGCCTGGACGTCTGGGATCGTGATGCCGGCCTGCTTCGCAGTGGCCAGCGCGCCGATGATGGCCGATGCAGCCCGGGCTCGGTTGCCGGCGTCGTAGGCTTGCAGCGGCCGCAGCACTTCCAGACTCACGACGTGTCCCAGCTTGTCGCTGGCCTCGGCTTCCATCATGCGGGCCAGAGGCTGCAGGGTCCACTGCGCCAGATGCCGCTGCGCTTCGCGTATGACCGGCCCTGTGGCGTTGTTGCTGGCCATGGCAGGCAGAACCCCATAAGCAAGCATGACGGCCGCTGTGGCCGCTTTGTGCGCCTCCAGAGCCTTCGACTTGTCGACGTCAGGCGTCAAGTCCTGCGGCTTCCAGTCGCCACTGGGACCAGGCCCGCCAGCCGACAGCACATTCACGCTGTCACGCAGCAGCACGCGCCCCCTGCGTCCCCGAAAGCTGGATGCCAGCCGCTCATTGGCGCCCGGCTTGTTTTCCGGCATCGGGACGATCTGCGTGGCGATGGGTGCATCGGCGTAGATGTCCGACAGCGCCGATTCGACGGCGTGCAGCAAGCCTCCGGTCAGGGACGCGCGGCGCAGCGGCGGCGTGCCTTGCCAGGGTGCCCGGGCGGTGGCGCCGATGCGAAAGTGCAGCACCTCACCCGGCAGTGCGGTGTAGGCAACGCTGCCCCCGGTTTGCGGCAGGCTCAGGCGGTAGCCGGTCGGTCCCGATGCGTTGGCCAGCACGGCCCATTCGGACGCGGGCACCAGCCGCCGACCGTCGACCAGGAATAGGGCTTCCCCAGTCAGTGCCAGTTGCCGGGCAGCCAACGCCAGCACGAACGGCGTGAAGCGGGCTTCTTCGGTCTCGGCCAGACTCAAGCCCTGCTCCCACAGACCGACGCAGGTCTGCACGGCGGCGGTGATCTCGCCAATGTCGCTCGCACCGATCAGCGCGGCCTGGCTGTGCAACTGGATGGCCATGTCGCTGTAGGTCTCGGCAGTGACGCGGCGGCGCCGCAGCCAGTCAATCAATGCCATTGATCCGCCTCCACGGCCTGAGTAGGTCGGCTGCGCCAGATCGCACCAGCGCATTGCCCAGCGCGTCCTGCGCGTAGGTGACGGACAGCCGCACGTCGCTGGTGACGCTCTCGCTGTAGCGCGTGACGCCCGCCATCGGCTTATTCGCTTCCAGGTCTCCAAGGTAGCCCGCCAGCCGGAAGAACGCTTCCGCAACCTCCTCCGGCAGCTCGCCAGCCGGACGGCCCACGGTGGCCACGATGCGCGCCCGCACGCCTGCGTCAATCCAGTAGCCAAAGCGCTCGACTCGTGGCGTCAGTGGCTGCCAGTCGGCCGGGAATGCATCGTGTGGGCTGGACTCGATGCTATCGACGGACACATCAGCCAGCGGGAACCGGAACACGCCCGGCCCGGCAACGATCCAAATTACTTCACGTGCTGGCCAGCGGTGCGTGATGTGTCGTTCGATCAGGCGCCAGATGGCATCTTCGTTGATGCCGCCAACGGTCGAGCCAACCGGCCGATTCTGGGCGTCTACGGCGGCTTCGGTCTCGTCGATGATCATGGCAGCAAGATCACCCTTCGCGGCGTCCAGACTCGCGCAGAACGAACTTCCTGGACGGTGGTTTCCTTGTAGGCCGGCCGGGTAACGATGCTGATCTCATACAGGAGCGCGGCGCTGATGGTGCGGATGATTGCGATGCCTTCGGCCGGGTCTTCGTCATCCAGGCGCTCGGCCTCGGCTTCATCGCTTTCGGCGTCCTTGAGTGCGTCCGGCACGGTGCGCTGCGGCGGAATGCGAAAGCCCGGCGAAATGCCAAACGCCAGCCCCGTGGCCACCTGCGCCAGCACGTCACGCCCGTAACTGGTCTCGGCAATGGCCGGGTCGATCACAGCCTCGAATTGAAGCGCCTCGGCGGTGTCGGTCAGCTTTAGTCCACCAGTCAGGCGTGATGCCAGCGGCCGGTCGTAGTCGTGTCCGACCAGCAGGTGAATTTCTTTCTCCGACCGGTTGACGCGGTAGGCGAACGCCTTGGACTTGAATCGCTCTTTGCGTGGCCTGCCGCCGTTGCGCCCACCATCGGACAGCGTGGCGGTGGCGCCATACGGGAAACTGCCACGCAGGCGCCTGCGGCCGCTGTGGTCCTTGCGAACTTCCAGCGACCCCCAGAACGGCGCGGCCTGGCTGGTTTCCATCGTCAGGCGATGTCCTTGATCGAAACCACGCGCAGCTGCGCGGCGCGAACTGCGGTTACATCAGCTGTGACGATGCCCGTCAGCAGGACAGAACCCGATGCGGCTTCGGTGTAGGGGTCGCGGATCAGGTCGATCGCGCCCCAGGTGGCCAGCACGATAGGCGCCTCGCCGCCGGCGGTGGTGGTCAGCAGCGCCTTGCTGACATCCGGCGCGGCCCCGGCCGGTGCGGCCAGTGCGTTGGAACTCATGACCACGCGGCCCAGCTTGGCGGTCAGGCGGTCCCACTCGGTGATGCCCGATCCGGTGTCCCAGGCTACGGCGTCCATGTCCTGCCAGACTTCAGGGCGCAGCAGCAGGCGCACGTCGCCCGGCCCGGTGGCCGCGTTGGCCTTGATGAACTCCACCACCTCGCCCATCAGCTCGGCGTATTCCGGCTCCAGGTTCACGCCGTTGACGTTGATGCCGTAGGTGGCGGCGGCCTTCTCGATCACGCCATGCGGCTGGCCAGCAGCGCCAGTCCCCAGGAACACAGCCTTATCCAGTGCCGCCTGGATCGCAGCGCGCATGTCACGGCGCACGGCATCCTCAATGCCGGCCGCCTGCATCAGACTGCGGCGCGAGATGTGCACGCGGGCAGCCAGGTTGTGCTCGGGCTTGACCAGGCGTTCGCTGGTCTTGTATTGCGAGTTCGACGCCCCTGCAAGCTCGGTTGCCGCCCAGGCGGTGCTGACGCCCTGGCTGGTGATCGGGTATTCGGCTTGGCCGGCGCCGATGTTGACCATGCGCGTGCCCATGGCCGCTGCAACACTGGCCGGAAACAGGCGATCGATGATCGGTGCCGTCTGCTTGGGCGCCACCAGATCGCCGGCGGTGGTTTCGTTCGCCCGGGTCTCCAACGCCTCCAGCGGGACCGGAATGCCTCGGTAGCCGCCCCTGGCGCGCAGCTCCTGCACCACTTCGGCGGTGGCGCCTTCCAGCGTGCGGCCTTCGTCGAGGTGTAGCGCGGCCTGGCGCAGCTCGAACCGGCCCACCAAATCGGCCCATTCGGTCTCCTGGCGCGTTTCCAGCTTGCCCTCGGTTTCGCGGCGCTCGGTGTCTTCGACGATCAGCGCGGCGCGGTAGCGCGACTCGTTGGCGCTGTATTCACCTGTCAAGGTGTCCATGGATCGGGTTTCATCGGCCGATGGCTCGGTCTTGCGCGACAGGTCGGCCAGCTGGCTGCGGATCTCCGACTGGCGCTGCTGGATTCGGGCAGATTCAAGCATGCATGCTCCTAAATACTGTAATTACATACAGTACTTTATCCCGATCTGAGCAATGCCAGCCACTTTTGCCGCTCGGGGTTCGTCGGTGGCGCCAGCCCGACCTCGGCAATGGTTTTGCGCGCGTGGCATGGCCCGCATGGGCATTGCAGGTTGGCCAGGTCATACGCCAGGTCCGGCCGATCCCGAACCGGTCGGATGTGATCGACCTCCAGCCGGTAGCGGCTGCCGCATGTGACGCATTTCCAGCCGTCGCGGCGCAGTGCCTCGACGCGCAGCCCGCGCCACTGCCTGGACTGGGTGACCTTGCGGGAATGTCTGAAGTAGTCTTCGCGACGGCTCATGCCCATACCGGCTCCCGCAGACTGGACAGCGAGCGTGCCGCCATGCGCGAACCCTCGGCCACGGCCAGCACTGCAGCGGCAACCGGATCGATGCGCCCGACGCTGCGCGCCTTGCTTAACTTGATGTTGCCGGCCTCGTCCAGCACCGTCACACACTCAGCCAGCGCCGACCGCATGAGCGTTGACGCCTCAGCACACAGCGCGTGATCGGCAACCGCTCGCTGAAACCGCCGGGCGTCTTCGCTGCCGTCCTTCCAGCCCATGCCGCGCCAGACGATGCGGCTGGTGACGCCGGCGGCCGCCAGCGCCTCGCCAACTTCGGCTTGCTTGAACCTGTCGGCCAGGATGCACTCGACTGGTGAATCTCCGGCGTGCAGTAGGGTCTCATGGATCCACTGCAGGACAGGGACGGTCTGCTGTCCGATGGTGCGCAGCTCGTCACGGCGTGCCATCTCGACGTAGCGGTCTGCCACGCGGTCATGCTCGCCCCGGGCCAACAGGTCGGGCTGGGACGGGAACCAGCCGCGCACTTCCAGGCGCCCGGTCTCGGCCCAGAAGAACGCGGATGCGGTCATGGACGCGGCCCCGCCCAAGTCGAGGCCGATGATGACGCTGCCGCGCCTCGGTGCGTCGCGCTCGCATTGCAGCCAGTCGTCAACGGCGACCAGGTTGTCGCGCCCTTCTGCGGAAACGCGCTCGTTGCGATGCAGGTTGCGGAAGCTGGCCAGGGCCTGCCCTCCGCGCTGGATCGCCTGCGCGGCCTGCTGCATCAGCCATTCAGGACGCGCGCCGATGCCGCACACGGCGCCAGGATTGGCCACCATCAAGCTGTCGTAGTCGTCGGCAGGCAGCCCCGGCTCGGGACGGTGTTCCTGCACGTAGCACGACGTCGGTGGCCGATCCAGCCACTGCGAAAAGGAATTCAGATCGTCCGGCGCCGATGTGCTGATGATCAGCATGCGGCCGTCGCGCTTGCCCAGGCTGGTGAGTAGGGCGGCCTCCATTTCCTCGCCCTTGCCCGGCCGCCAGGCCGCGCGTTCGTCGCAGATTGCAAGGGTTGCCGACCCGCCCAATGCCGATTTGCCGTCAGCACTGATGGCGCGCAGCATGTGCGGCCCATCGCGGCCCTGCAGGACGATGGAATTGTGCGGATGTCGGATCACGCGCACGTCGTAGTCGTGTTCCGTGTCTTCCAGCATGGCCAGCACATAGCGGAACGCGATGGCCGCCTGATCCGCAGTGCGTCCGGCGATGACGATCTCGCGCTGCGGCTGTCCGTCCCATTGACCGAGTAGGTGGGTCAGTGCCAGCGCAGCCACGGTGGCGGTCTTGCCGTTACCTCGACCGATGGACCAGCACGCCACGCTCACGCCATCGGCCAGGGCGCCACGGATGAACCGCTGCTGGTAGTCGGCCAGCCTGATGGATTGCCCCGCCAGACGCCCCTGCGGCACCTTCAGGCGCTCGATCGCGGTGATCGCTTGCTCGGCTCTATTGGTCATCTCTGAAATTGAAAGCCCCCCCGCGTGTCCTGCCCCCCCAAACATTCGCGGCATTGGGACCATTCACATGCGAAACGGCATCATCACAGCCGTTCTCCTCGGCAGCGCCGGCAGCAGACGCGGCTCCAGGCGCTCGACACAGCGCCGGCACACGACAAACTCTGTGCCCTCCAGGTATGCCGTGACGCCGGCATGCACTTGGTGGGTGTTGCCGCACAGCGCGCATTCGGCCGTGTGTGGTGCGTCGCTGCACTTCAGGCAGATGTTTCCAGTTTTCATCACGCCATCGCCCTCCATGCTTCATCCTTCGGCCGGTCAGTCGCAGCCTGGCGGCGCCGTGACACGGAATACACCGTCAGCACCTTGTGCACCACCATGTCGGCTGCTGGCCTCGCTTGGCCATCCTTGTCGATGAATACCTTCGGCGTCAGCTCGCCAGCAAGTGAAATGCTGTCGCCATCGCCAAGCATCTGCAGCGCCTGCTGTGCCTTGTCGTCAAACACGATGCAGCTGATGAACAGCGCGTCGCCTCTCGTCGCCGTGCGAACCAGGCACGTGGTGAATGGCCGGCTATCCTTGCCGGTGCGTTGCTGCGGCGCTTTGTGCAGCTTGCCTTGAATCAGTGCGTCGATCATGAGATGTGGTCCTCCCGATTCAGATTCGGTCAAAATCGGCCGCCCGCTTTTCCTCCGCTTCAAACCCACCCAATCCTGCCGCCATCACCGCCAGCAGACGCTTCATTGCCACCATAGGGATGGCAACCATGCATAGGTGTTCAGAATCTGAAGCAGAGTTACAAAGTGTGTCCATGATGCGTGAACCGTAAAAAAGTCAATGCATATGCGGGGTTGCGGCGTTTTTGCGTCGCTTCCCCTGCTTCAGATTCTGAAGCAGTAGCGGCTTCACTGCTTCAGATTCTGAAGCGTTAAACGGGCTCAACGCTTCACTTTCTGAAGCGTTACGCTTCAGAATCTGAAGGCCTGATTTGTTTTCGGACGGGTCACGTTTTGCCGTTTTGTGCGCCGCGTTGATGGCTGCAGCAGCCTGCGCGACGGTCTCGAACTGCCGCCATTCGTCGGTCGCTAGCTACCAAGGGAGGCCCCCCGGCTCTGCCGGGGAGGCAGTAGAAGTTTGA
>CAYRHV010000019.1:0-17765 GCA_964424045.1 uncultured Ottowia sp.
GCCAGCTTCTCGGTGCGCAGGCGCGCCTCCATCTCGCGCTGGTCCTGCAGGAACATCACGCACAGCGCCGCGCCCTGCTCGCCCATCGACGGCGTGCGCTCGGTGCGCACGCGCAGGCGGCCGGCGTGCCGGTCCTCGTGGTGCAGGATCACGTCCACCGTGTCCACCGCCTCGTGCAGGAAGGTCAGGCGCACCACGTCCATGAGCTGGATCCAGACCGGGTTGTCGGCGAGGTTGAAGACGTCCGGCGTCACCTCCTGGTCCGAGCCCAGCATGCGGTGCGCAGCCGGGTTGGCGGCGCGCACGGTGTAGCTGGCATCGACCACCAGCACGCCATCGTCCAGCGTCTCGATCACCAGGTTGTTGACCAGCGACTGGATCTGCGCCTCGGCCCGGGTGCGGCGTCCCTGTTCCTGCTCGCGCGCCAGGCGCACGGACAGCGTGTTGGTGAGCCAGGACAGCGCCATCAGCCCGGCGCCCAGCAGCCCGGCCTGCGCCAGCTCGGTGGTGCTGGCCCAGGGCGTGCCTCGGCCACCGACCAGGGCGTCGCCCAGCAGGGCCAGCGCCGCCAGCGCCGCCGTGCCCAGTGCCAGCGCGCGCGAGCCGAGAATGCCGGTCATCAGCACCGGCAGCGCCAACAGGGGCGTGTACTGGATGCCCGGTGCCTGCTGGCTGTGCAGCACGCCGAAATACACGAGGTCGACCCCGGCGGTGAACAGCCACTGTGAATCAAAGGACCGTCCCGGCCCCTGCGGCCGCGCCAGCAGGCGCGCCAGCAGCGTGAGCACGGCATAGCCCAGGCCCAGGCCGAGCAGCCACAGTGGCAGCGGCTGCGACAGCCGGTGGGCCGCCACCTGCAGCCCGAGCAGGGCCAGCGCCAGCACCACGCGCGCCGACATGAAGGCCTTCCACAGCCGATCGAAACCGGTCGGGTCGATGCGCGACAGCGAAGGCCGCTCCAGTGCCACCGGCGCGGCGGTCGGCGGCGACAGGGAACCAAACCACGATGGCGTGCCCGGCGAAGGCTCAGCCACCTTCGGCCTCCCGCTGGTGCTCGGGCGAGCAATACAGGCCGGCGCGTCCGGATACCGCCGCGTCGCGCGGTAGATGGACGCCGCAATGTGCGCACGAAATCATCGGCTGCGGCGTGGCATTCGCGCGCGCTGCGCCGTCATGCGCCTGGACACGCCGCCCGCGCCGCCACAACCAGACGCCGAACAACAGCGCCAGCAACACCACCAGCAGCTTCATGGCCCCCGTCCGAGCAGCACTTCCATCACGAAGCGCGAACCGGCGTAGCCCAGCAGCAGCAGCGCCGCACCCAGGTACAGCATGTGCACGGCGCGGCGCCCGCGCCAGCCCAGGCGCCAGCGCCCCAGCAGCAGCACGGCGAACACCGCCCAGGACAGGGCGGTAAACACGTTCTTGTGCGTCCAGCGCCAGCCGATGTGCGCCGGCCCGTAGAGCTGCTCGCCGAAGAACAGGCCGGCCACCAGCGTCAGCGTGAGCAACGCGAAACCGGCCCAGATGAAGCGGAACATCAGGCGCTCCAGCGTCAGCAGCGGCAGGCCGCTCTCGTCCGCGTCGGCGGCCTGGCGCATCTGGTGCTCGGCGCGGCTCATCAGCCAGCCATGCGCGACGGCGGCGGCAAACAGGCCGTAGGCGGCCAGCCCCAGCGCCCAGTGCAGGCCGAGCATGGGCGAGGAGGTCTCCGGCAGCGGCGCGCCCGGGAACAGCAGCGCCAGCACCACGGCCACGGTGCCGAAGCCCGCCAGCGCCCAGCGCGCCGGCATGCGCGGGTAGAGCCGGCTCTCGACGGCGTAGACCGTGAGCACCAGCCAGACCGTGATTGACAGCGTCTGCGCAAAGCCGAAGCGGGGCGCCTCGGCCACCAGGGTCCAGCCCAGCTGCAGGCCATGCAGCAGCCAGGCGGCCAGCAGCACGCGACGCGCCGTGATGGCGCCGATGGCGCGCGCCGCCAGCGCCGGCACCGCATAGGCCAGCGCGGCCGCGCCGCCGAGCAGCAGCCCGATCGGGGAGGCACTGGCTAGAATCATGTGCACAGTTTAGCGGCTCGCCCCGCCCCTGCGGGGGTGTGCATGCGGCCATCCTTCACAGCTTTCGTCCGCGCGTCGCCGCGCGCGTGAGACCCCACATGGCATCCGCCCTTACCGACAAGCTCTCCGGCCTGGTCAAGAAGATCAGCGGCCAGGCCCGCATCACCGAATCCAACGTGCAGGACATGCTGCGCGAAGTGCGCATGGCCCTGCTCGAGGCCGACGTCGCCCTGCCCGTGGTGCGCGACTTCATTGCCCGCGTCAAGGACAAGGCGCTGGGCCAGGAGGTGCTGGGCAGCCTCAAGCCCGGCCAGGCGCTGGTCGGCATCGTCAACCGCGAACTGGCCGCCACCATGGGCGAGGACGTGGCCGACATCAACCTGGCGGCCCAGCCGCCGGCGGTGATCCTGATGGCCGGCCTGCAGGGCGCCGGCAAGACCACCACCACGGCCAAGCTGGCGCGGCACCTGATCGAGAAGCGCAAGAAGAAGGTGCTCACGGTCTCGGGCGACGTCTATCGCCCTGCGGCCATCGAGCAGCTGAAGACCGTGACGGCCCAGGCCGGCGCCGACTGGTTCCCCTCGGCGCCGGATCAGCAGCCGGTGGCGATCGCGCGCGCCGCGCTGGATCACGCGAAGAAGCACTTCTACGATGTGTTGCTGGTCGACACCGCGGGGCGCCTGGCCATCGACGAGGCCCTGATGCAGGAAATCCGGGCCCTGCACGCGGCGCTGGATCCGGTCGAGACCCTGTTCGTGGTCGATGCCATGCAGGGCCAGGACGCCGCCAACACGGCGCGGGCGTTCAAGGAGGCACTGCCCCTGACCGGCATCGTGCTCACCAAGATGGACGGCGACGCGCGCGGCGGCGCCGCGCTGTCGGTGCGGCAGATCACCGGCGCGCCGATCAAGTTCGCCGGCGTGTCCGAGAAGATCGACGGCCTGGAGGTCTTCGACGCCGAGCGCCACGCCGGCCGCATCCTGGGCATGGGCGACGTGCTGGCCCTGGTCGAGCAGGTCACCGCCAACGTCGACATCGAGGCCGCCAAGAAGCTCGCCGACAAGGTCAAGAAGGGGGCCACATTCGATCTCGAGGACTTCCTCGGCCAGCTGCAGCAGATGAAGCAGATGGGCGGCCTGTCCAGCCTGATGGACAAGCTGCCGACGCAGATGGCCGCCAAGGCCAGCGACGCCGACCTGACGCGCGCCGAGCGCGACGTGCGCCGCAAGGAGGGCATCATCAACAGCATGACGCCCGAGGAGCGGCGCAAGCCCGAGCTGCTCAAGGCCAGCCGCAAGCGCCGCATCGCCGCCGGCGCCGGCGTCCAGGTGCAGGAGGTGAACCGCCTGCTGAAGGAATTCGCGCAGGTGCAGGGCATGATGAAGCAGATGAAGGGCGGCGCACTGATGAAGATGATGCGCCGCATGGGAGGCGGCAAGGGCCTGGCCGGCCTGATGGGAGGCGGTGGCATGCCGCCGCTGCCGCCCGGCCTGGGCGGGCCCGGCGGCGGCAAGTGGCCGCCGCGCTGAGCGCCCCGGTCCCGTCGCGCTCCCCGCCGCATCGATGACTCGCCCGTCCCACGACCCGCAAGCCACGGTACGTGTGCTCATGGTCTGCCTGGGCAACATCTGCCGCAGCCCGACCGCGCAAGGGGTGCTCGAAAAGATGGCGCGCGACGCCGGGCTGGACAGCCGGGTCGAGGTCGACTCCGCCGGCACCGGCGACTGGCATGTGGGCGCCCCGCCCGACCTGCGCGCGCAGGAGCACGCCGCGCTGCGCGGCTACGACCTGAGCCGCCAGCGGGCGCGCCAGCTGGTGCGGCGCGACTTCGAGCGCTTCGACTGGGTGCTGGTGATGGACGCCGCCAACGAGCGCGTCGCCCGCGCCCTGTGTCCGCCAGCCGAAGCGCACAAGCTGCGCCGCCTGGCCGCGTTCTGCACGCAGCACGCGGTGCGCGAGGTGCCTGACCCCTATACCGGTGGCGCTGCCGGATTCGAATACGTGCTCGACCTGGTCGAGGACGCCTGCGCCGGCCTGCTGCGCTCGATCAGCGCACGCTGAGTTGCGGCAGCCGGGCGCCGCGATTGCTCCAGATCCGGAACAGTGAATGCGCCCGGAGGTCTCTTGGAAACGCGCCCGCCGGCCCCTACCATCGGACCATGACCACCACCCGTCCTCATACTCTCGCGCGCAAGCAGGTCCTGTCGACCCGCAGCGCGCCGCCACGGCACTGGGTCGGCGACGGCTTTCCGGTGCATGGCCTGTTCGACTACAACGGCCCGGGCGTGGCCGAGCGCAGTCCCTTCCTGCTGCTGGACTACGCGGCGCCCACGCGGTTCGATCCGACCGCGCAGCGACGCGGCGTCGGCAGCCACCCGCATCGCGGCTTCGAGACCGTCACCATCGTCTTCGACGGCGAGGTCGAGCACCGGGATTCCACCGGCGCCGGCGGCGTGATCCGGGCCGGCGACGTGCAATGGATGACCGCCGCCGGCGGCATCGTCCACGAAGAATTCCATTCGGCCGACTACGCCGCGCGCGGCGGCCCGTTCGAGATGGTGCAGCTGTGGGTCAACCTGCCGGCGCGCGACAAGATGACGCCGGCGCACTACCAGCCCATCACCGACGCCGAGATCCCGGTCGCGCCCCTGCCCGCGGGCGCCGGCCGGGTGCGCGTGATCGCCGGGCGCTGTGGCGAGGTGCAGGGACCGGCGCGCACCTTCAGCCCGATGAACGTGCTCGACGTCCGGCTCGGCGCCGGCCAGCGCGCCGAGCTGCCGCAGCCCGAGGGCTGGAGCACGCTGCTGGTGGTGCGCCACGGCCGCCTGCGCGTGAACGACGCCACCGCGCTGGGCGCGCTCGAGATGGCCACCCTGTCGACGCAGGGCAGCGAACTGGTGCTCGAGGCCGACGAGGACACGGCCCTGCTGGTGTTGGCCGGCGCGCCGATCGACGAGCCGGTGGTCGGCTACGGACCGTTCGTCATGAACAGCCGCGAACAGATCGTCCAGGCCATCGACGACTTCAACAGCGGGCGCTTCGGCGCGCTGTGACGCCCGCGGCCGCGGGATGGCGCATGATGGCCGCATCCTGGCCCGCGGCCTCAGGCAAGCCCTGACGCGGACCGGAAGACACGCATCAAACCCCAGGAGAGCCCATGTCCGACGCCAGACCCCCCATCGTCCTCAACGAGGCCGCGCACCGCTTCGAGCAGCGCATCGACGGCCACCTGGCCTTCGCCGCGTTCGAGCGCTTCCCCGGCGGCATCCGCTACCCGCACACCGAAGTGCCCAAGGCGCTCGAAGGACGCGGCATCGGCGGCGCGCTGGTGCGCCACATCCTCGACTACGCCGCCGACAACGGGCTCAAGGTGCAGCCCAGCTGCTCCTTCGTGAAGGCCTATATCGATCGCCACCCGCAATACCAGCCGATCTCGCTCGCGCACGACGCCGGCACCGAACAGCCATGACCGATCCGACCGCCCCCCAGCGCCTGTCCATGCGCGGCGCCATCCTGGGCGAAGGCATGCGGATCATGCGCGCCCTGCCCCAGCGCGCGCGCCGCACGGTCGGCGCCTGGTGCTTCATGGACCACGCCGGCCCGGTGCAGTTCGCACCCGGCGAGGGCATGCACGTCGGCGCGCACCCGCACATCGGCCTGCAGACCTTCACCTGGATGATCGAGGGCGAGATCGTGCACCGCGACTCGCTTGGCAACGAGCAGGTGATCCGGCCCGGCCAGGTCAACCTGATGACGGCCGGCCGCGGCATCGCCCACACCGAGGACTCGCTGCACGAGGGCGAACGCCTGCACGCCGCCCAGCTCTGGATCGCGCTGCCGGCGGCCGAGGCCCGGTGCGAGCCGGCGTTCCAGCATTGCCCGCAGCTGCCGGTGCTCGACGCCGGCGGTTTTCGCGCCACGGTGCTGGCCGGCAGCGCGCTGGGGCAGACGTCGCCGGTCACGGTCCACACGCCCCTGCTCGGTGTCGACCTCGGCGCGGACGGCCCTGCGCAGGCTCGGCTGCCGCTGCGCCCCGACTTCGAGCACGCCGTGCTGCCGCTGCGCGGCGCGGTGCAGGCGGCAGGCGAGACCGTCGAGCCCGGCAGCTGGCTCTACTTCGCACCGGGCCGCGACACGCTGGAACTGCGCTGTGACGCGGCGGCGCAACTGCTGCTGGTGGGCGGCGTGCCGTTCGACGAGCCGCTCATCATCTGGTGGAACCTGGTGGCCCGCACGCAGGCCGAGATCGAGGCCGCCATGGCCGACTGGAACGCGGGCCGCTTCGCGCCGGTGCGCCCCGGCAGTCCGGCCGCCGCGCTGCCGGCGCCCAGCCTGGAAGGCGCGCGCCTGCAGGCGCGCTGAAGGGCCCTGGCACGGTCGCTCTTGCGGCCGCTGTCCGTGCACGATTTCGCATCCTGCGCCACAGCCGGCTGGACAACGCCGGCTTGCTATTCATAAAATAGCTCGCGAGCCTTTCTGGACAATCTCGGGAGCGAAGCATGTCGGAAATCGAGCACGCAGAATCGGGGCGCCGCCTGGCGCTGGCAGCGCTGGTCGCGGGCCTGCTGGCAGGGTGTTCGAGCCGGCCCAGACAGCAGGCCGCACGCAGCGGCGGCACCTGGCGCGGCCGCGCGAGCGCGCCGCCGCCGGCCACGCAGCCGCCACTGAACCTCGACCCGGCCGAGCGCGAGGGCGCTGTGGCCCAGGCCATGCTGCTGGTCAACACACCCTACACCTACGGCGGCAACACGCCGCAGGGCGGCTTCGACTGCAGCGGTCTGATCCAGTACGTGTTCCACCAGGTCGGCGGCCGCACCGTGCGCCTGCCACGCACCACCGCCCAATGGGCCGCGGCCACGGTGCCGGTGGCCGACACGCAGATCCAGCGCGGCGACCTGGTGTTCTTCAACACCACCGGCCGCCCGTTCTCGCACATGGGCCTGTACGTGGGCAGCGAGCTGTTCGTGCACGCGCCGTCCTCGGGCGGCACGGTGCGCCGCGCCAGCCTCGACAGCCGCTACTTCGCGCCCCGCTACCTGGGGGCGCGGCGTGTCTTCGCGGCGTGAAATGACGCACCCCCTGAGCCGCCGTAGGCGGCTTCCCCCTGGAAGGGGGACGCACAAGGCCCAGCAAAGCGGGGCAACCGGCTGCGCGTGAGCGCCTGGCCGGGCCGCCATCGAGGCGGCGGGCGCAGCCGGGTTGGATACCCGGCGAGCACGGCAACGACGAGGGCGGCCCGGCCAGGCATTCACCCGAAGGGCCGCAGCCTGAGCCGACGCATGACGGCGTTGCGCGCCTTGCCAAGGCCACCAGCATTGGCTGCGGCACGCGCCTTGTCCTGCGCCGGCTCAGACTGCGGCGCGCAGTCGGTTGCCCCGCTTTGCTGGGCCAAGCCCAGGGGAACCCTGGTCACGGGTGCACTGGATTGGCCTGCTCCGCGGCCATGCGAGGCGGCGCCTGCTGGCGCCGGGTCCGGTTACTTCGCCGGCACCAGCTCCCGCTCCGGCAGGCCGGCGGCTTCGCGCAGCAGCGCGGCCTTGTCGGTGCGCTCCCAGGTGAATTCGGGCTCGTCGCGGCCGAAGTGGCCGTAGGCGGCGGTCTTCTGGTAGATCGGCCGCTGCAGGTCGAGCATCTCGATGACGCCCCGCGGACGCAGGTCGAAGTGCTCGCGCACCAGCGCCGCGATGCGCTCGTCGGGGATCACGCCCGTGCCCTCGGTGTAGATCGTGATGTTCATCGGATTGGCCACGCCGATGGCGTAGGCGACCTGGATCTGGCACTGGCGCGCCAGCCCGGCGGCGACGATGTTCTTGGCCACGTAGCGCAGCGCATAGGCGGCGCTGCGGTCGACCTTGGTCGGGTCCTTGCCGGAAAACGCCCCGCCGCCGTGCGGACAGGCGCCGCCATAGGTGTCGACGATGATCTTGCGCCCGGTCAGGCCGCAGTCGCCCTGCGGGCCGCCGGTGACGAAGCGGCCCGTCGGATTCACCAGGTAACGCGTGTCCTGCAGCCACTGCCGGGGCAGCACCGGCTTGACGATCTCCTCGATCACGGCCTCGATGAAGCTGGCCTTCATCTTCTTCTGGGTCTCGCTCTGGTCCGGGCTGTGCTGGGTCGAGAGCACCACGGTCTCGATCGAATGCGGCTTGCCACCGACGTAGCGCATGGTCACCTGGCTCTTGGCGTCCGGACGCAGGAACGGCAGCTGGCCGCTCTTGCGCAGCTGCGCCTGGCGTTCCACCAGGCGGTGCGCATAGTAGATCGGCGCCGGCATCAGGGTGTCGGTCTCGTCGCAGGCGTAGCCGAACATCAGGCCCTGGTCGCCGGCACCCGTGTTCAGGTGGTCGTCGCTGGCCTGATCCACGCCCTGGGCGATGTCGTTGCTCTGCTTGTCGTAGGCCACCAGCACCGCACAGCCCTTGTAGTCGATGCCGTATTCGGTGTTGTCGTAGCCGATGCGCTTGATGGTGTCGCGCGCGACCTGGATGTAGTCGATCTGGGCGTTGGTGGTGATCTCGCCAGCCAGCAGCACCAGGCCGGTGTTGGTCAGGGTCTCGGCGGCCACGCGCGAGCGCGCGTCCTGCGTCAGGGCGGCATCGAGGATGGCGTCCGAGATCTGGTCGGCGACCTTGTCCGGATGGCCTTCGGAAACCGACTCGGAAGTAAAGAGAAAGCTGTTCGCCATGTCCATTGAATAAACTCCTCGGGTTCGAACATTCGCGTTGCCAAACCGTCGGAGCCCTGGCGAACGCTTTAGCAGACTTGTTTCACGTCGCCCTGCAAGTAGTTCCATAACTCGGCGACCGCGCGATTTTAATCCTTTCGCCATGCTCGCCCTGTATCGCCTCGTGTCCGGCTGGCCGCTCGGCCTGCTGCATGCCGTGGGAGGAATGCTGGGCTGGATCACCTGGCTGGCCTCGCCGACCTACCGGCGCCGTTTTGCCGAGAATTCAGCCCGCGCAGGTTACCGCTTCGACCAGGTGCGCGCAGCCATTGCCCATGCCGGCCGCATGGCCGCCGAGACGCCGCGCCTGTGGTTCGGCCCGCCGGTGCCGGTCGAGTGGAACGGCGCCGAGCTGCTGGAGGCGGCCTACGCGGCGCGGCGCGGCATCGTCTTCATGACCCCCCACCTGGGCTGTTTCGAGATCACGGCGCAGGCGGTGGCGGCGCGCTACCACGCCATCCACGGCCCGCTCACCGTGCTCTACCGGCCGGCGCGCCAGCCGGCGCTGGCGGCCGTGATCGACAGTGCGCGCCGGCGCGACGGGCTGGAGACGGCGCCCACCACCCTGGCCGGCGTGCGCCAGATGATCCGCACCCTGCGCGCCGGCCACGCCGTCGGCCTGCTGCCGGATCAGGTGCCGCCCGAGGGGATGGGCCTGTGGGCGCCGTTCTTCGGCCAGGACGCCTACACCATGACGCTGGCCGCGCGCCTGCTGCTGCAGACCGGGGCCACGCCGCTGCTGGTCTGGGGCGAGCGGCTGGCGCGCGGGCGCGGCTTCCGGCTGCACTTTCGCGCGCTCGCCGAGCCCCTGGCGGGCGAGCTGGCACCTGCCGTGGCCCAGATCAACCGCGCGATGGAAGGCCTGATCCGCGAATGCCCGCAGCAATACCTGTGGGGCTACGGCCGCTACAAGACGCCCCGGAGCGGCACCCCATGACGCGGCTGGCGCTCTGGCTGATGCGGGCACTGGCACCCCTGCCCCTGCCGCTGGTGCGCGCGCTCGGCTGGGCGCTGGGCCGGCTGCTGTTCGTGCTCGCGCGCTCGCGCCGGCGCATCGCGCTGACCAACCTGCGCCTGTGCTTTCCGCACTGGAGCGAGGCCGACCGCGTGGCGCTGGCGCGGCGCAACTTCGTCCATTTCGCCCAGGCCTTCCTGGACCGCGCCTGGCTCTGGCACGGCCATCCCGAGCGGGTGCGCCGACGCCTGCGGCTCACCGGCGCGGTGGACGAACTGCGCCGCCCCGGCGGCGTCGTCATCTTCGCGCCGCACTTCTACGGCATGGACGCGGGCGGCAGCGCCATCATGCAGCAGATCGAGCGCAAGGCCTGCACCCTGTATGCCGAGCAGCCCGGCGCGCTGGACGAGTGGATGCGCGCCGGGCGCCAGCGCTTTGGCAACGTCACGCCGATCGCGCGCACCGCCGGCCTGAAGCCGATCGTGCGCGCGCTGCGCGAGGGCCAGCTGCTCTACCTGCTGCCCGACATGGACCTGGGACCGCAGGAATCGGTGTTCGTGCCCTTCTTCGGCGTGCCCACCGCCACCGTGCCCTCGGTGCCACGCCTGGCCAGGCTGGGCCAGGCGCGCGTGGTGCCGGTGGTCACGCGCCTGACGCGCTCGGGCTACGAGGCCGAGGTGCACCCGGCCTGGACCGACTACCCGAGCGACGACCCGGTGGCCGACACGGCGCTCATGAACCGGCGCCTGGAAGGCTACGTCGAGGCCATGCCGGACCAGTACTACTGGGTGCACAAGCGCTTCAAGACGCGCCCACCAGGCGAGCAGACGCTTTATCCCAAATCCGGCAGTTGACCGCTGCCGGGCACGCCGCCAGCGCCGTCCGCGTCCGGCCCGTGCGCCTGCACCAGGCGCCGCAGCCAGAGAGCCACCGCTTCCACGCCCTGGCGCTTGAGCGCCGAGAACAGCATGGCCTCGCCGCCGCCCGCCTGCAGGCGGGCGATCGACAGCGCCCGAGCCTGCTGCGAGCGCGTCAGCTTGTCGGCCTTGGTCAGCAGCAGCAGGAACTTCAGACCCTGCTCGACACGCGGCCGGATCACCTCCAGCAGCGCCTCGTCGAGCTCGGTCAGGCCGTGGCGCGGGTCGCACAGCAGCACCACGCCGGCCAGGTTCGGGCGCGACACCAGGTAGCTGGCCATGACGCGCTGCCAGCGGTGCTTGTCGGCCAGCGGCACGGCCGCGTAGCCGTAGCCCGGCAGGTCGGCCAGCACGGCATCGGTCTGTCCCTGCCGACCGAGCGCAAACAGGTTGATGTGCTGGGTGCGGCCCGGCTTGCGCGAGGCGAAGGCCAGCTGGGTCTGCTGCGCCAGCGTGTTGATGGCGGTCGACTTGCCGGCGTTGGAACGGCCGACGAAGGCGATCTCGGGCAGCGCCAGTTGCGGCAACTGGTCCAGTTGCGCGGCGGTGGTCAGAAAGCGCGCCGTGTGCAGCCAGCCCAGGGCCTCGCGCGCCGCGGCGGCAGCGCCCGGGGTGTGGCCCTGGGAAGGAAGGGGGGAAGCCATGGATCGGACGCCTGCAATCCCGGCGCCCGGAAAGGGGCGCGCGGGCCGGCCATTGTAGAATCACGTCGCTTTGCGTCCTCCGCTTCCCATCACTCAAAGAACAGCCCCACCCATGAAGTCGCTTGCTGCCTTCCTGACCGCCGCGCTGCTGGCCGCCTCGGCCATGGCTGCGGACGCCCCCGCCGCTCCACAAGCCGACCTGGCCAAGGGCAGCGAAAGCTACGGCGCCGTATGTGTGGCCTGCCACGGTGCCGACGGCAACTCGTCCGTGCCGCTGCAGCCCACGCTGGCCCAGCAGCATCCCGAATACCTGATGAAGCAGCTGCTGGAGTTCAAGAGCGGCAAGCGCGTCGACGCCGTGATGCAGGGCTTCGCCGCCATGCTGAGCGAAGACGACGCGCGCAACATCTCCTGGTGGCTGGCCTCGCAGGAAGCCAAGCCCGGCTTCGCCACTGACAAGGACCTGGTGCTGGAGGGCGAGCGCATCTACCGCGGCGGCATCATGGATCGCCAGATCCCGGCCTGCGCCGGCTGCCACAGCCCCAATGGCGCCGGCATCCCGTCGCAGTACCCGCGCCTGGGCGGCCAGTTCGCCGAATACACGGTCAAGCAGCTGGAAGCCTTCCGCGACGGCAGCCGCGCCAACAACGAGGTGATGATCGACGTTGCCGCCAAGATGAACGACCGCGAGATCAAGGCCGTCGCCGACTACATCGCCGGCCTGCGCTGACCGCTGGATGCGCCGGGGCAGGACAACCGCGCCGGGCGCTGCCAGGCGCGGTTTGTCGTTTGAGCCCGCGCGCCACATCCCGGGCGGAACCCTGATGCCTGCAGTGACTCAAAGAACGCGGCATCATGCCGTCGGCATGACCTGCAGCACGCCCTCATGACCCATTCCTCCGACATGCACGGCTACACGCCCAGGCGCGGTTCGCGTGCCTGGCGTGCGGCGGTCGAGCTGCTGTCGTCGATGCGCTTCGCCATCGCCCTGCTCACCGTCATCTGCATCGCCTCGGTGATCGGCACCGTGCTGACCCAGCACGAACCGGTCAACAACTACGTCAACCAGTTCGGCCCGTTCTGGTCGCAGCTGTTCCTGGCGCTGAGCCTGAACGCGGTCTACAGCGCCTGGTGGTTCCTGCTGATCCTGGCCTTCCTGGTCATCAGCACCTCGCTGTGCATTGCGCGCAACACGCCCAAATACTTGGCGGACATGCGCAATTTCAAGGAGAATATCCGCGCGCAGAGCCTGAAGGCCTTCGGCCACAAGGCCGAATCGCACCTGGACGGCGAATCGGCACAGGCCGGCGCCGAGCGCATCGGCCACGCCCTGGCCGGCCGGGGCTGGAAGGTGCGGCTGCAGGCGCGCGAAACCCCCGAGGGCACGGGCTGGATGGTGGCCGCCAAGGCCGGGTCGGCCAACAAGATCGGCTACATCGCAGCGCACAGCGCCATCGTCCTGATCTGCCTGGGCGGCCTGGTGGATGGCGACCTGTTCGTGCGCGCGCTCAGCTGGATGGGTGGCAAGACCGTCTACACCGGCAGCGGCCTGGTGTCCGAGGTGCGCGCCGAACACCGCCTGCCGCCGAACAACCCGACCTTCCGCGGCAACCTGGTGGTCTCCGAGGGCACGCAGTCGGCGACCGCGATCCTGAGCCAGTCCGACGGCGTGCTGCTGCAGGAGCTGCCGTTCGCGGTCGAACTGAAGAAGTTCAGCGTCGAGTACTACCCCACCGGCATGCCGCGCCTGTTCGCCAGCGACATCGTGATCCACGACCGCGCCACCGGCGAGTCCCGGGAAGCGCGCGTCGAGGTCAATCACCCGGTGAGCTACAAGGGCGTGCAGATCTACCAGAGCAGCTTCGACGACGGCGGCTCGCAGGTCAAGCTGCGCGCCCTGCCGCTGGACGGCAGCGCCCGCTCCTTCTCGGTCGAGGGCAGGATCGGCGGCGCCTCGCAGATCACCAACGGCGACGTGCAGGCGACGCTGGAATACACCGAGCTGCGCGTGATCAACGTCGAGAACCTAGCGGGCGCCAGCGGCGACGGCGTCGACGTGCGCCGCGTCGACCTCGGCCAGGCGCTGAGCCAGCGCCTGGGCGCAGCCGACAAGACGGTGGGCCGGCGCGACCTGCGCAACGTCGGCCCGAGCATCACCTACAAGCTGCGCGACGCCGCCGGCCAGGCCCGCGAATACCACAACTACATGCTGCCGATCGACATGGGCGACGGCGTGCCGGTGTTCCTACTCGGCGTGCGCGAGGTCACCAGCGAGCCGTTCCGCTACCTGCGCGTGCCGGCCGACGACAACAGCTCGATCGACGGCTTCATGCACCTGCTGACCGCCCTGCACGACCCGGCACTGCGCGCCCGGGCAGTAGAGCAATACGTGGCCCGGGCCGTCGATCCGCAGCGGCCCGAGCTGGCGCAGCAGCTGGTGTTTTCCGCCACCCGCGCGCTCGACCTGTTCGCCGGCGAGTCTGGCCCCGGCGGCCTGCAGGCGATCTCCGATTTCATCCAGGGCGCCGTGCCCGAGGGCGAGCGTGAACGCGCCGCCGAGGTGCTGCTGCGCATCCTCAACGGCAGCCTGCTGGAGCTGAACGCCCTGACGCGCGAAGCGGCCGGCCTGCAGCCGCTGGTCGAGACCGACGACACCACGCGCCAGTTCATGACCCAGGCCGTGCTGGCGCTGTCGGACGTGCCGCACTACCCGGCGCCGCTGGTGTTCCAGCTCGACGATTTCACGCAGGTACAGGCCAGCGTGTTCCAGGTCGCGCGCGCGCCCGGGAAAAATGTGGTTTATCTGGGCTGCCTGTTGCTGATCCTGGGTATTTTTGCCATGCTATACGTCCGTGACCGGCGCCTCTGGGTCTGGGTGACGCCCGAGCGCGAGGGCAGCAAGGCCTTCATGGCGCTGTCGTCGAACCGCAAGACGCTGGACACCGATCGCGAATTCGAACAACTGCGGCACACGCTGCTGGCGCCGTCGCCAGGGGAAGGAAGCTGACCTCATGAACACCACCACGCTGGCTCCGGCCAGGACGCTGACCCTGGGTGCCGGGTACTTTGCGCGCCGCGGCTGGGGCGACTGGCTGTTCGCGCTGCTGGTGATCGCCGGCGCGCTGTTCGCCTTCCAGCGCTACCACGGCGCCATGGACGTCTACGAAAAGGGCATCCTCACCGGCACCGTGCCGGTGGTGATCTGGCTCGGCTGGGCCTGGCGCCCGCTGCGCACCCTGATGCTGGTGGTGGCGGCCTGCTCGCTGCTGGCCATCGTCAGCTACGACGGCGACCTGCGCCGCGGCGACAGCGTGTTCTGGCTCAAGTATTTTCTCTCCAGCCAGTCCGCCATCCTGTGGATGAGCATGCTGTTCTTCATCAGCACGGCGTTCTACTGGGCCGGCATGTTTGTGCGCGGCGCGGGCGACACCCTGGAGGGCCTGGGCAGCAAGATGGCCTGGGTGGCAGTGGCGCTGGCGCTGATCGGCACCATGGTGCGCTGGTACGAGGGCCACCAGATGGGCCCGGGCATCGGCCACATCCCGGTGAGCAACCTGTACGAGGTGTTCGTGCTGTTCGCCTGGATCACGGCGCTGTTCTACCTCTACTACGAGGAGCAGTACGCCACGCGCGCCATGGGCGCCTTCGTGATGCTGGTGGTCAGCGCCTCGGTCGGCTTCCTGCTCTGGTACACCCTGGTGCGCGAGGCGCACGAGATCCAGCCCCTGATCCCGGCGCTGCAGAGCTGGTGGATGAAGCTGCACGTGCCGGCCAACTTCATCGGCTACGGCACCTTCGCGCTGGCCGCCATGCTGGGCTTTGCCTACCTCATGAAGCAGCAGGCCGAAGAGACGCGCTGGTACAAGCTGGCACCGATCTGGCTGCTCGGCATCGCCCTGTGCTTCGTGCCGATCGCCTTCCGCCAGCGCGGCGTGGGCGAGGCCGGTGGCAGCTACTGGGTCGGCTACGCCATCATCGCCGCGCTGATCGTGGGCGGCATCCTGCTGGGACGCCGGCGCATCGTCGAACGCCTGCCCAGCCTGCAGGTGCTGGACGACGTGATGTACAAGTCGATCGCGGTCGGCTTCGCCTTCTTCACCATCGCCACCGTGCTCGGTGCGCTGTGGGCGGCCGAGGCCTGGGGCGGCTACTGGAGCTGGGACCCGAAGGAAACCTGGGCCCTGATCGTCTGGCTGAACTACGCCGCCTGGCTGCACATGCGCCTGATGAAGGGCCTGCGCGGCAGCGTCGCGGCCTGGTGGGCCGTGGCCGGGCTGGCCGTCACCACCTTCGCCTTTATCGGCGTCAACATGTTCCTCTCCGGCCTGCACAGCTACGGCTCGCTGTGAGCCGCGGCTGCGCCGGGCTGCCAGAAGGCCGCACGCGATGCTGATCCGCATCCGGGACCACGGCCTCCAGCCGGGCGCCAGCGAGATCACGCCCAACGCGGTCTATCGCAACCGGCGCCTGCTGCTGCAGGCCCTGGCCGCGGGCGCTGCTGTCGGCACCGGTCTGGCGGCCCGGGCTGCCGACGCACCCGCAGCACTGAAGGGCCAGCCGTCCACGGTGGCGGGCGCGATGACGATGGAAAAGCCCACGTCGCGCGAAGACGCCACGCACTACAACAATTTCTACGAATTCGGCACCAGCAAGAGCGACCCGGCGCGCTACGCCGGCAAGCTGCGCACCGACCCCTGGTCGGTCGAGGTGGACGGCCTGGTGCACAAGCCGGGCCGCTACGCACTGGAAGACCTGCTGCGCCTGGCGCCGCTGGAAGAGCGTATCTACCGCCTGCGCTGCGTCGAGGGCTGGTCCATGGTGATCCCCTGGGTCGGCTATTCGCTGTCGCACCTGCTCGAGCGCGTGCAACCCCAGGGCAGCGCGAAGTTCGTCGAGTTCACCACCCTGGCCGACGCCGACACCATGCCCGGTGTGCGCGGCCGCGTGCTGGACTGGCCCTACACCGAGGGCCTGCGCCTGGACGAGGCGCTGCATCCGCTCGCCCTGCTGGCCTTCGGCATGTACGGTGCGGTCCTGCCAAAGCAGAATGGGGCACCGCTGCGCGTCGTCGTGCCCTGGAAATACGGCTTCAAGTCGGCCAAGTCGCTGGTGCGCATCCGCCTGCTCGAAGAACGGCCGGCCACCGCCTGGAACAAGGCCGTGCCGCGCGAATACGGCTTCTACTCCAACGTCAACCCGACCGTTGACCACCCGCGCTGGAGCCAGGCCACCGAGCGGCGCATCGGCGAGGACGGTCTGCTGGCCAAACGCCGTCCGACGCTGCCGTTCAATGGCTACGAGGCCCAGGTCGGCCCGCTTTACGCCGGCATGGACCTGCGGCGCGACTACTAGGCACGCGGCCGGCTCGTGCGCGCCCTGTTGCTGCACCCGGCGGCCAAGCCGGTGGCCTTCCTGCTCTGCCTGCTGCCGCTGGCCAGCCTGGTCCACGGCGCCTTCACCGACGGCCTGGGCCCGAATCCGGCCGAGACCCTGATCCGTGCGCTGGGCGACTGGACGCTGCGCCTGCTGTGCCTGACGCTGGCCGTGACGCCGCTGCGCGTGCGCACGCGCACGCCCCAGCTGGCGCGCTTTCGCCGCCTGCTCGGTCTGTTCGTGTTCTGCTACGCCTGCCTGCACCTGCTGGCCTACGCCTGGCTCGACATGGGTCTGGACGCCGCCGACATCGGCCGCGACATTCTCAAGCGCCCGTTCATCCTGGCCGGCTTCACCACCTGGCTGCTGCTGCTGCCGCTGGCCCTGACGTCCAGCAACCGCGCCGTGCGCTGGCTCGGCGGCCGGCAGTGGCGCAGCCTGCACCGGCTGGTCTATGCGGTGGCCGGCCTGGCCCTGCTGCATTTCGCCTGGATGCGCAGTGGCAAGAACGACTTCGCCGAGGTCTGGCTCTACGCCGCCATCGTCGCCGTCCTGCTGCTGGAGCGGCTGCTGCGCCACTTCACGCCTCGCTCACAAACCTAGAATTCACCTTCATGCACATCCACATCCTGGGCATCTGCGGCACCTTCATGGGCGGCCTGGCGGCACTGGCGCGGGAAGCCGGTCACACCGTGACCGGCTGCGACGCCGGCGTCTATCCGCCCATGAGCGAGCAGCTGCGCGCACTCGGCATCGACCTGATCGAGGGCTACGGCAGCGACCAGCTCGACCTGGACCCCGACCTGTTCGTGGTCGGCAACGTCGTCAGCCGCGCGCGCCTGGCCGACGGCACGCCGAAATTCCCGCTCATGGAGGCGATCCTGGATGCCGGTCGCCCCTACACCAGCGGCCCCCGGTGGCTGTCCGAGCACGTGCTGCAGGGCCGCCACGTGTTGGCGGTGGCGGGCACGCACGGCAAGACCAGCACGGCCTCGATGCTGGCCTGGATCCTGGAGCACGCGGGCCGCGTGCCCGGCTTCCTGATCGGCGGCGTGCCGCTGGACTTCGGCGTCTCGGCGCGGCTGGGCGGCCCGG
>CAYRHV010000020.1:0-17620 GCA_964424045.1 uncultured Ottowia sp.
GTATCGGCCTCCGAAGCCGAGGGTCGTGGGTTCGATCCCCGCCAGCCGCGCCAGTTCTGAGTGTTCATGGACTGCCAATGAACACCAACTCCGCTGCGTCGTTTTGCGAAAGGGCGCTCGACGGGCGGGGTTCTTCCGCAGGGCAGCTTCAGGCGGGCGCATCTGGTTGTCGTCCCAATGCGTTTGCGCAGGCGGCTCGCGAATTCGCTCCGCTTGCACGTTCCAACTGCCTTGAAATGGACGGATGCTGGCAGGCGTCGGGGACTGCCTGATTCCGCTTCCAGCAAAGAAGGCGCGCCAGGCGCTGCGCCCGCGCCTTGATCCAGCCCGCGCCCTGCCAGACGCCTTGGCTCGATCTCAGGCCTCTCCTGCTTCGAATTCGGCGCTCCGAAACTTCAGCACGTTGCAGTTCTCCTTTACTGCTCGCTGCAGGTTGTCGTCAAACCCGGTGGTCGAGTCCGCCTGAACCTCAACCGAGATTCGCACGGCCACGCCCGGCCGCGACGTGAACTGCTGCACCACTTCGTCCACCAGGTCGGCAAACTGCTTCTTCGCCAGGATCGGGTCGAGTTCGATGCTGCCGTAGAACCGCTTGCGCGGCGGCGCGCTGCTGCCACCCGGCGCGTCTTCTGGGCCCACGCTGGGTGAACCCGCGTAGGCGCGCGCCTCGGCGCCCTGCAGCGTCTGGGCCGGCGTGTTGCTGGCGCCAACGCCCGAATCACTTGCCACCATGCGGTTGGTTTCGTCCGCGACGCGCTGTGCCTCTGCATGTGTCGCAGCAGCGGCCGGTTCGATCAGCAGCAGGTCCGTGTCCATGATCGGCGACGTGCGCCTGGCGTAGCTGAAACCGAGGTAGCGATCGGCCTCCTTGCCTTGAGCAAAGCCAAAGAAGTCCCGACTCCCGGCCCCCGCGGCAAGGGTATGCAGAAAGACGGTGTCGTCCTTCAGGCGCGGCAGGTAGAGTTGCTGGCAGCTCTGCTGCCAGACGCTCAGCGCGCTGACGTCCTGGGCGCCATCCTTCCAGAACCAGGCCTTCAGCACACGGGTCAGGTGGATCGGCGCCCACTCGCTGATCAGCAGTTCGTTTTCCTTCAGCACGCGCTCGACCTCCTGCGACCAGTTCGCCGCCCCCGGGTTGAGCGCGAAGGGCTCCCACATCAGGTCGGACAGCCCCTTGCCCGGCCGTGCGTCCTGCACCGGGGCCAGCAGCCACTTGTAGGTCTCGCGCACCATGCGCCGCACCGTGTCCTCGGCCTGCGCCAGGCTGTCCTGCGCCTGCCGGGCCATCAGGTTGTCGAGGACGATGCGATTGTCCTTGTAGTCGGTCACGATGCTGCGCCAAGCCAGGAAGGAGCGCACGTGATCCCTCAGGCGGCTCACGTTGTCGTAGTCGGCGGCCACGAACAGCAGCCGGTTCTGCTTGAAGCGCGGCTGGTCGCCGCGCTTTTTCAGGATCTCGGTGGCACGCTCGATCGCCAGGTTCTGGCCGCTCTTGCTGAAGGCCGCATCCGGAGGCAGTACCACCAGGCGCAGTGCCCAGTCGTCCGGCACGTCGCCGCTGGCCGTGAAGACGTGGATGGCGCCGAACACCCCGCTGGCAAAGCCGCGCTGCACGCGCTCGCGGATGGCCGGGAAGACATCTTCGCGATCCTGAAAGCGGCGCTTGCGCTCTTCCATCTCGCGCCGCAGGTTCGGGCGCGTATCCAGCCAGAAGCGGTTGTTGGCGTGGTTCAAATACTGGAGCCGGTCGCTCAGGCGGCGCAGCGCATCCTTGAACAACGCAATCGACTGGCCGGGTTGCGCCGCGCCCAGAATGATGCGCTCCAGCTCGATGCCGCGCACCACCTGGCTGCCGGTGCTGGGCGCGCTGCCCAGGAAGATCGTGCGCGCCGCGCGGCGGCAGGCCTGCACGCTGCCCAGGCGCGTGTCGCGGTTCTCGATCTCCCAGGTTTCCGAGCGCTCGCCGTCCACGTCGCGCTCGATCACCGGGTCCCAGCCCTGCGGCAGGTAGTAGATGGCCTCGTTGCGCACGTCGGCGTCCATCAGCGGCAGGCTGCCGGGCTGGATCAGCAGGTCGTTGTTGCCGTCCTTCCACAGGCGGTGGATCACCTTGGCCATCAGCTTGAGCACGCCGCGCGTGCGCTGGAAGTTGTCCAGCGTCGACCAGTCCTCGTACAGGCGGTCGAACACCTCGGGGTGAATCGGGTAGGCGCGCAGCAGCCGCTCCAGGTATTTGCTCTCCTGCGTCTCCTGCGGCAAGTCCGCGGCGTTGACGGCGTAGTAGTCTGCGTAGGCGCGGCACACCGACTCCATCGCCAGCTTGTCGCTGATCTGGCTGAACAGGCGCCGGCGCACGATCTCGAACGCCTCTTCGGCGCCCACCGGCTTCCACAGCGCCTGCACACGGCCGAAATAGTGCGCCAGCGCACTCAACGCCTTCACGCCGCGCTGGCTGCCGGCCTCCTTCTCCGACTCGGGCAGCGAGGCCAGCAGCACCGCCGTCGGCACCGCCTTCATCGCCTCGGTCAGCGCCTGGATGAAGCTCAGGTTGGAATCGAAACTGCCGCCCGTGAGCGCCTTGCCTTCCTCGAACTGGCGCACATAGGCCACCAGCTCGTCGATCAGAATCACGCAGGGCGCGTGCGCGCGCAGCAACTGCTCCAGCACCGCCTTGCCGGGCGAGGTGCCCGAGGCATCGGCCTCGGCCACCAGCGCGTAGCCCTCGGCCCCACCCAGTTGCCAGGCCAGCTCGCCCCATAGCGTGCGGATGCTGTGCCCGCCCCGCTGCACCGGCTGGTTGGGCGAGGCACGGATGCCGTCCAGCACCGCCACGCGCGCACGGGGCAACTCGGTGATGCCGGCCGCATCCAGGATCGGCGCCACGCCGGGCAGGTCGCTTGCCGGCGCCTCACCGCACGCCAGGTGATAGACCGCCAGCATGGTGTGCGTCTTGCCGCCACCAAACGCGGTTTGAAGCTGAATCACCGGGTCGCCGCCGCGGCCCACGAGACGCTTCACCACCGAATCCAGCAGCAGGCGCATGCCCTCGGTGATGAAGGTACGCTGGAAGAACAGCGCCGCATCCTGGTATTCGGCGCTGGCCGTGCCGGCGTGCACGCGCGAGATGTCGGCGGCGAACTCGGCCTGCTGGAACTTGCCTTCGCGAACGTCGGAATGGGGTTCGGCGATTTCGCGCCAGGGTTTGAGTGTCATGCTTGCGCCCCATGGGTGGCTGCGTAAATGATCAGCAGCAACTCACTGTCGCTGATCAGCCGGTATTCAGGCCGCTTGCCGGAAAGCCGCTCACTCGTATCGAGAATGACGGGGACGCCCTCCCCGCGTCTGTCCATCAGGAACTTCCGACCCAACTCGTAAGGGTTGTCCGGAATCGGGCAGCGAGCGAGAAGGCCGGCAATCACCTCGTTTCTGGCGGACTGGCGATAGGCCAGCTCATCGGTCGTTATGGTGTTGGCCAGCATCCCTGGCGAATACAGTTCCAACCGATCCTGAAACAGGCGCAGGCGCACCTTGGAGCCGGGCATGGAATAGTCGCGGTGCGCCACGGCGTTGACAACGGCCTCGAACACCGCCCGCATGGAGTAGTCCGGAACATCGACTCGCCCGCCCATCTCTGCCTTGTAGGCCGAGACGCGCATGTTCTTCCAGACAAAGGCACAGGCATCCAGAATCTGCCGATCGAGCGGACCGGTGATGTCCTGCGCATCGAGTTGATAGAGCGAATCGCCCTCTGGCACAACTGTCGTGCCGCGGTATGCGACCGCCTGGATATAGGCCGTGCGCAAGAACCGATGCGGCTGCCGACTCGCCATCAAAACCCCGGCTACCGTGGGGCGCCACACGCCGTTCTCATCCTGCGCAGCCATCGCCAGCTTGCGCAGCAACACCTCTGGCGCATCCGCGCTGCCGGGCGGCGCAAACCGCTGCCACAGCGCAGGCTCCACATCGTCCAACGTTGCATCGGGAACAGGGGTTTCATCAAAGCGAATCAACCGCGACTGACTGCGCTGCTGAAACAGCCGCGCTAGTTGGTCAGGCACCAGCGGCCTTTTGGACGAACCCACCCGGTGCAGATAACCGCCAGGGCTCTGGTGCACAAACAGGCTGCGCGACACTTCGACACGGATGACGGCTTGCTCCACCCCCTGCGCGTCCGGCAAGGTCAGGCGTTCGATGACGGGTGCCAAAGCAGGCTTGACGGACTGCTCGCATGCTTCGCGCAGCACGGTTTCCACGGCATCCAGCCGGTCAACGTCGATGCCCAGCACCGCGCGGCTCTTGTCGGCCACGCCCAGCACCAGCGTGCCACCCGCGCTGTTGGCAAAGGCCGCCAGTTCATCGGCCAGATCGTCCTGCGAGGGCCCGCGCAGTTTGTTGCCGCCAAAGCGCACCTCTTTCAGCTCCAGGAAGCTGTCTTCGCCAAGGCGGATTTTTTTCAACAATTCGGCGTGTGAAGTCTTCATGCGCGAGCCCTCCCATCAAATATCCAATTGCACTTGCGCCCCCACCACCCCGGCCTCACCCGCCGCCTGCTCGATGGCGCTCCAGGCCGTCACCAGCTCGTTGTAGGCGCGCGCTTCTTCGGCCCAGCCCTGGCGCTCGCACAGGGTGTAGAGGCGGTAGGCGAGGGCGCGCACCGGTTCGGCCTGGGTGGGCATGCGCGCCAGCAGGGCGCCGGCCGCCGTTTCGCCGTGCTGGTTCAGCGCGCGGATGAGCTGGTGCAGCGCCTCCCACACGGGCACGCGGTTGTCGTGCTCGGGGCTCCAGTCGGTCGCCAGCTCGGGCCACTTGAGCAGGCGCAGCACGCCCTTGGCGGAGGCCACCACGCCGGCCTCCACCAAGCCATCGACGCTGGTGCCCTTGGCGCGGGCCAGCACGTCGGCCTCACCGTATTTGCCCTCGGCCCAGCCCTGCTGCTCGAACCAGGCCAGGCAGAACTGCGTGTCGTGGTCAAAGTCATCCTCGGCCAGAAAGCGGTTGATGAGCTGCAGCGCGGTGCGCACGCGCATCGGCGTGCCGTCGGCCTCCAGTACGGCTTTGTGCCGGCTGAAGATGGCCATGCCGGGGCCGATGATGGCCTGCGACAGGTCCACCGGCGCCACGGGCGAGTTGACACCGCCGCGCGTCATCTCGTCCAGCGCCTCGGGCAGCGCAGCGTTCAGCTCGCGGATGAATTCGCGGCGGCTGACGGTAGGCGCGTCGGCGGGGCACTGACGACAGACGAGGATCACGTTCGATGCGAGAGCATTCGAGCTAATTCCACGCATTCTCTGAACCATCTCCGCGCGGATCGGCCATGTTCCGGTAAGCGAGAATCCCGCCTTAATTACGGCATCGAGGAAAGCCTCCCAGCCTGTACTGGACGTTCCGGCTTCACCATCTGTTTCAGATTGCTTGAATGCGTAGTAGATGGTGACAGGAAAAGCAGGATGGGCCTTTGTCGCGAGGTTGTGCATGGCCTCAGTCATACCATGCATGAAAAATTCTTCTGCACTATCCTTGCCGCCGTGACGCGATGGCGTCGCTACTAGTTCCTCGGCCTTGGGTACAGTAACCGTCGCGAATAAGTCAGAATAGATATGCCTGAGCGAACGGCGTAGCCAGACATAAAAGAAGTCAGATAAGTCTGCGTAGCCGATGTTGTCGTAATATGGGGGATCAGTCGATACTACTTTTGAAGAGCTTATTTCTTGGGTTTGAGCATCAGCCTGCAACCCGAATCCCACTTTCCATCGACCTATGTTTTCAATCGACTGAACAGTCCAGTCAAAAAGATTATCAAAACTGCCTCCCTTACGGCTGAACGGATTTGCTTCTGGAAAATCCCACACCATGGGAATGGCCTGCCGTCCAAACAAATTGCTTAACTGCTGATTGACATTTTGCCAGCGGCCTAGATTTGTGTAGTAGTCAGCGAAGCGATCCACACAAAACGCCAAATACACTCCGATCGCCTCAGCATATGCTGTAGCACCTGCGCCATTGGTTTCAAGCCCATGTCCATCGTCGCGCACGCCAGCGGATTGAGCATCGATCTTTACTTTTGCTACGGCCTCGCCCACTAAATCAGAAAAGGTAGTTAGGGCTACCAGTTGGCGTGGCGTAAATAGATCGCTCCATTTCGTAAAACCATAATTGCCAATGCGGAATCCAAGTGCCTGTTGAAAGAATTCAACGTCAGGTTGCCACGTCGAATTGAGCCGCCGGGCGACGGCTTCCTGTTCAGCAACCGGGGCGAGATACACCTTCCCGCGCGTGCCTTCTGCAACGATCGCCATCAGCCTTTCGCCAATGCGCCCGGCTTGTCCTTCCGCCCTGATATAATTCCCGCCAATGGGCGCGTCGGACAGAAGACAGCGGAAGTTGGCCCCGCGTCCTTCGGCCTTGGTGCCGATCTTCGCCTCCTCCGGCGGCTTGCCCACGCGCACCGTGAAGCGGTACCGATCCCCCTCGATTACCGGCTGCACATAGGCCTCCTTGCCCGCCTTGCTGGACAGCACGAAGGTAGAGGCCAGCGGCACCTCGGCATGGCTGTAGGCGGGGTTGGGGCTTTTGACGGTGCGCGCCCACAGCCAGGCGATGACGGTGAGCTGCTGGCCCGCATACGATTCGAGGTCGGCGCGCTCGCGCACCATCTCGGCAGTCACTTCGATCTGCGGGTAGAGGTGGCCGATGCGCTTTTGTGCCTGCTCGCGCATCCAGGCGCCGTAGCGGCGCACGTCCTCGGCCAGTCCCTTGGCGCCCGACCAGTCGCGTGCGAACAGACCCTCACCCTGCCCTCTCCCAGAGGGAGAGGGTTCAAATACCGGCCCCACCGGCGCGCGGCCGGCAAAGCGCGGCGGGATCTCGATCATGGCCTTGTTGATGGTGACGGCCACGGGGTTGAGGTCGCTGGCGTAGCTCTCCAGCCCCAGGCGCTGCGCCTCCAGCGGCAGCGCGCCGCCGCCGGCAAAGGGGTCATGAAAGCCGGGCAGCTGGTCGGGGTCGAAGAGTTCGGCGGCCTGCGGGTGGTTCTTGTTCAGCTCGCAGGTCTCGCGCCAGGAGCGGCGGATCTCGGCCCGGGCGCGCTCCAGCACTTCTTCGTTGTTGGTGTTCTCCCACAGCACCAGCTCTTCGATGATCTTGAACAGGCGCTCACGCTCCAGCGCGGCCTTCTGTTTGTTGACGCCATATTTGAAGCCGCCACCCTGCTGGTAGCCGGGGTCGTTGACCATCTGCGCAAAGATCACGGCCCGCGCCGCCGCCAGCGGTCGGCGCGCCCACCACAGGTGCAGCGTGCTGGGGTGGCCATGGCGAATGGACTTCTCGCGCGCGGCGGCGGCGTTGATGGCGTCCAGGGGCAGGGCGACTTCGATGAGTTTTTTGGGGGTTTTGATGTTCATGTCATTCAGTCGCTTTGGCGTGTCAGCACATGTCGGATGGCCGTTGCGTAGGGCAGGTGTGCGACGTGGGCCAGTTCTTCCTGCAGCAAGGGCAACCAGTCTTCCTCGGGGAAGCTCTGCGCCATTGCTGCAAATTCTTCTGTCGTCTGGATATAACCGACAACCTCTGTTTGGCGAATCTGACGCAGCACCCCGTTGAGATTCAAGATGCGAATGGTCTCATCTGCCCGGCGCTCTTCATCGGGCGTCAAAGCTGCGCGTGGGCGCACCGATCCGTTGGGCAGGAACACCAAAAAATGCTCAGGATCTTCCATGTCCGGTTTGATCAGGTCCTGATGTCGATAGGCGCCACACCGATCCTTGTGCTTTCCACATGAATCATCGCGATTGCAGGAGCCGAACAGGTTGTTCCAGTCAAAGGTACCTTGCGGATGGCGACTGCGCTGGCGGAAATGCTCAATGTGACGGTTGCTATGCGTCAGACTGCCCTCGCAGTAGGCGCATCGTTCTTGCTGCATGAGCAACAGCTTGTTCCAGATGCCTTGCCTCTCCTGGTCAGACGGAACGCCCGCACCCCACTGGTGAAGGCCATGTTGATATTTGGTGAGCCCTGCCGGAGCTACTGGATCGCGCTGGAGCTGGTGCATGTCAGTGTTCGGCCCTACCCAGGTCAGACGGCAGACGTCGTTTGAACTGCTGCAGCCGGATCAAACGGTCGAGGTCACGCACTACAGGATGCCGGGTACCGAAGTGGTTCTCGATTTTTTGCCGTAGTTCGATACCCTGCGGTTGTTGGTGCAGGTTCTGCGCGATCAGTGACTGGTAATCAGACACCCATACGGATTCGGGCACGTTCGGAATGGGGTCGGTTCCCATGATTCTGGCCAACAGATCGGCGCTGGAAACCCCCTTTGTTTGAAATTCGACCTTCGCCACAGGTACAAACGGTTTTTGTTCTGCGGAGTCCCTCTCCTGCCTGATGATACGAATTGAGGATGCATCCACGCTGGTCAAGACTTGCGGGCTGTGCGTGGTCACGATGAACTGCATGGCCGGAAACGCCTTGACGAGGTTTTGCAGTACCACCTGCTGCCATTCGGGATGCAGGTGCATGTCCACCTCGTCGATCAGCACGATGCCCGGGGTTTGGCTTGACGCTCGCGCGCCAAGCTGGCCGTTGAGTTTGGTGGCGCGAAAGGCGATGTCGGCCACCATGCCGATCATGTTGCGGATGCCGTCGCTGAGGAGTTCGACCGGAAGCTCGCCGTGCTGCGGATGGTGAGCCACCAGCGTATCGAGCGTGAAGCTGTACTCAAGCTCTCCCCAGCCGGACGGTGCCAAGCAGGCGTCAACCGCGGCTTTGACCGAATCGATATACCCCGTGAACTCAAGGTGCTCCGATGCGTGGGACTGACCTTTGAATTGCAGGTCCTTGGCATTGAAGTTCCAGTAGCGAAACCATTCCACAAAGGATTTGTAGCTGGACGCCGGGTCAAGGCAGTCGGTGTAACCGACGGTGCGCGAGGTGCGTTCAATTTTTTTTCCGGCAGTGAGTTTCTTTTGTTGCCAGAGCCGACTGGTGCCGTAGTAGGCGACCAGGGGCAACAGCACATCACTGCCGGGGGTGCGAACGGCTTCCTGCATCCGCTTGCCGTAGTTGATGAGTTCCTTGGCGTCCTTGATGGTCGTCTTCGCTTTGCTTGGGCTAGTGAGGGCACGGCGCCATGTTTCCGGCGAAGATTCAAGGTCGTGGTTGTCCATCCAGCCCCCGGGGATGAAGCCTTTGGCCTCCAGCCATACGCCCTTCGCGGCGTGCTCCATCTCATGTGTCGCAGTTCTGCGAACCTGAAATAGCCGAATGTCACTCGGTTCGAAGTGCTTGCCCACGGCCTCGTCAAACGCGCCGACGTATGGGCCAAAGGCCACGGCGATGGCGTCAAGAATCGAGGTTTTGCCTGCGCCGTTGCTGGCTACCAATACGGTGATTTTTGGGTGAAAGTCGATGTCGATGGCTTCGAAGCAGCGGTAGTCGCGCAGCTTCAAGCTCTGAAGGTTTAGATGGAGCATGGTGCCTCCGCGTATCGGCATGATTAGGTCACTGCAGGGTGGGTGCTTTTGTCGGGAGTTTCCGCTGGCTTGGCCAAATGAACTGGATCGGCGAGAATGCGCCCGCCAGCCCTCTCAGCGACAGTTTCGCTGGACCGACGCACCGAAAGGAACGTCTCTTTTTGCAGGGCTGGAGTTAGCCCCCCCGGAGACAGCATCTCCGGCCCGACGCCTCCTTCGGGAGGCGTTTCTCTTTGGGGTCGCGCAAGCGGGCGACGTGGCTCCATCAGGTCTTCTCCTTACCCAACAGCCGCGACAACGCAGCATTGACCTGCTGCGCATCCGCCGGTCCCAGTTGGCCCAGGGTGCCGCGGATCAGACGCGCGTCCAGCGTGAACAGCTTGCAGCGCAGCACCGAGGGCGCGGGCAGCCCGGCGGCCGCCAGGTCTTCGATGGCGCAGTCGAGCGGCCAGGGGGCGTTGCCCGCCGAGGTGATCATGGCCAGCACGACGTGCCCGGATGGCTGGTTGAAGGCGCGGGCGCTGGAGAGCACCAGGGCCGGGCGGTTCTTGCTGGCGGTGCGGTCGGTGAACGGAAAAGGCACGCGCACCACGTCGCCGCGCTCATAGGCCACGGTAGGCCTCTTCGTCGGCGCTGGAATTCCACTCGCCGAGCGTGCCTTCGAGCGCGCGCAGGTAGTCCAGGTCCAGCGGGTCGACGCGGCGCACGCGCGCCGTGCCACCTTCGATGACCTCCCAGACGATGGTGTCGCCGGGGTTCAGGTGCAGGGCGGCGCGGATCTCCTGCGGGATGGTGGTCTGGCTCTTGCTGGTGATCTTGGCGATGGCGGTGGTCATGGGGCGGGCCTGTAAGAACAGAATGCATTCCTTACTGTAAGGGATACTTTCAAGGCTACCAAGTTCAGCGGCTTCAGCCGGCATGGGGTGGCTGGGCGCGCTCCAGGAGCTGGGCCAGGTCGAGGTTGATGCTGGCCACGGCCCAGTCGGGCTCTTGCGTGAAGGGCTGGCGCACGTAGAACGGGCCTTCGTGGGCGTCGCCATCGACCAGCACGATGGCGAGGATGAACTTGTCGGCCTGGTTCAGGCCGTAGGCGATTTCGTTGCGGGTGACGGTGATGGTGCCCTGCCCCTTGGCGCGGCCCTTGACCTCGATGTGGCGCGCGGGCGGGATGCGCCCGTCGACGACGGGCGAGATGCTGGTGATGTCCCAGCCGCATTTCTGCGCCGAGACGTCGATGACGGTGTGGCCCAGCGCGGTCTCGGCGGCCATGACGGCCTGCATGGCGATGCGCTCGACGTGCTGGCGCGCGGCGGCGTCGGCGGACCAACCGTCGCCCTGCGCCGGCGCGCCCTGGCGCTGCAGCAGCAGGCCGGCCGGGATGACGAGGGCGCCGCCGAGCACGACCGGGGTGGCGGAGACGACGTGGCGCAGGGCTTCGAGCTCCTGCGTGCGGGTCTGCAGGCGGGCGGTGAGATCGTCGAGGGTGCGGCGCACGTTCTCGAGCGTGAGGCGCACGTCCTTGCCGGCGGAGAGGTCGTCCTGGAACTTGATGTAGCGGTCGGACCAGAAGTTGATTTCCTTGACCAGGCGCTCGCGCACGGCGGCGAGGGTCTTGTCCACGACCTGCTCGCGGCGCTGGCGCACTTCGGCGAAGTGCTCGGGCACGAGCTGGCCGGAGGCATGGGCCAGCGCCAGCGACTCCAGCTTGCCGTTGATCCAGGGGGCGGCCAGCACGTCCTGCACCAGCGCCAGTTCGGCGGGGGCGATGGGCTGCAGGTCCAGGTGCGGCGCCCAGCCGGCGTGGGTGGCCTGGCCCTCGGGGCTCAGCTCGACGAACTGCATGCGGCGCGAGACGGTGCGCGACGGGTCGCTGCCCTCGCGCACGGCGTGGTCGACCATGAACAGCACGCGCGGCGTGAGGCCCACGTCGCCCGGATCGACCAGCACGGCGCCCTGCTTGAGCTTGCCGCGGTGCTGCTCGAGCACGATGTCGGTGACGGCCTGCATCAGCGGGTGGCCGGGGTGGATGAGGCTGGCCATGGGCGCGCCGACGCGGTCGGTGAGGCGCACGTACTGCTTTTCGAAGCAGACGCGCTCGTAGCGGCGCAGCACCGGGCTGAGGTAGCGGCGGTCGCGCCCGCCGATGAGCCGGTCGCGCTCGCGGATGAGGGCGGGCACGTTGGTGATTTCGTGGCGCCCGGGCTCGCGCGGGCGCAGCTCGCCGCCCAGTTGCCGGAAGGCCTGGTTGAAGAAGGCGCGGATGAAGAAGGGCTGGAGCTTGCGCGCCTCGGCCTTTTCCATTTCCTCGCGCACGGCAAACAGGCGCTGTTCGTCCATGACCTCTTCGGCCAGGGCGTTGCGCTGTAGGATGTCGCGGATGTGTTCGTCGTCGACGAGGCCATCGATCCTGCGCAGCAGGCGGGCACGCACCTCGGGGTCGGCGCCGTAGCGGATGGCCTCGATCAGCAGGTCTTTGAGGCTTTTTTCCTCGAACACTTCGCCCAGGACGTCGAACACACGGCCACCCAGGGCGGCGCTGACGACCTCGAGCTTCTCGAACAGGCGCTGGAAGACGTCGCCCTCGCGCGTCTCGGCGGCGACCAGGTTCCACAGGTGGCAGACCTCGGTCTGGCCGATGCGGTGGATACGACCGAAGCGCTGCTCCAGACGGTTGGGGTTCCACGGCAGGTCGTAGTTGATCATCAGGTTGGCGTTCTGCAGGTTGACGCCCTCGCCGGCGGCGTCGGTGGCCAGCAGCACGCGCACCGCGGGGTCGTTGCGGAACAGCTCCTGCACCTTGCGCCGCTCCTCGCGCTTGACGCCGCCGTGGATCAGCACCACGGCCTCTTCGCTGCCGAGCAGGCCGCGGATGCGCACGGCCAGGTAGTTGAGGGTGTCCTTGTGCTCGGTGAAGAGGATGAGCTTGCGCTGGCGCCCGGCGGCGTCGCGCATCTCGGGCGTGTCCTGTAGCAGGCGCGAGAGCTCGTCCCACTTGCGGTCCTGGCCGGAGTGCACGACCTGGCGGGCCTGCTCCTCCAGGCCTTCGAGAATGAGAATTTCGGCTTCCAGCTCGGCGATGGTCTGGGCGGCGGTGGCCTGGTCGACCACGGCTTCCTCGAAGTCTTCGTAAGCCTCGGCGGAGAGGGCATCGGAGGCTTCCCAGACGTCGTCGGGCAGGCTGGCGTTGGTGCCCAGCGTTTCGGCCTGCAGGGCCTGGCCGCGCTGGCGCAGTTTTTCTTCCTCAACGCGGCGCCCCAGCTTGTTGCGGCGGCGCTTGAGCGACTGGTAGATGGCCTCGGGGCTGGAGGCCAGGCGACGCTGCAGCGAGGTCAGGGCAAAGCCGACCGTGCCCTTGCGCCCGCCGTCGGCGAGCCGTTCGGCCAGGTTGAACTGCTCCTTCACATAGTCCGTGACCGAGGCGTAGAGCGCGGCTTCGAGGTCGGACAGCCGGTAGTTGACGGTATAGGCGCGGCGCTCGGGGAACAGCGGCGTGCCGTCGAACTTAAGCAGGTCTTCCTTGACCATGCGGCGCATCAGGTCGGTGACGTCCACCTTGTGCGCGCCGTCGCGGAACTTGCCGTAGAAGCGGTCGGCGTCGAGCAGCGACATGAAGAGCTGGAAGTCTTCTTCCTTGCCGTTGTGCGGCGTGGCCGTCATCAGCAGGAAGTGGCGCGTGATGGAGCCGAGCAGCTCGCCCAGCAGAAAGCGTTTGGTCTTGTTGACCTTGTTGCCGAAGTAGCTGGCCGACAGCTTGTGTGCCTCGTCCACGACGATCAGATCCCAGTGCGAGGCGCGCAGCTTGTCCAGCAGGTCGTCGGCGCGCGCGAGCTGGTCGACGCGAGCGACCATGAGGTCGATGTCGTCGAAGGGGTTGCCGCTGGGCGAACGCTCGACCTGATCGCGCGAGAAGGACTCGAAGGCGAGGCCAAATTTTTCGAGCATTTCGTCCTGCCATTGCTCGACCAGGCTGCCCGGCGCGACGATCAGCACACGCCGGGCGTCGGCGCGCATCAGCAGCTCGCGGATGAACAGGCCGGCCATGATGGTCTTGCCGGCACCAGGGTCGTCGGCCAGCACGTAGCGCAGGGGCTGGCGCGGCAGCATGGCTTCGTAGACGGCGGTGATCTGGTGCGGCAGCGGATCGACGTTGGAGGTGTGCACCGCCATCATCGGGTCGAACAGGTGCGCGAGGTGGATGCGCCAGGCCTCGGCGGCGAGCTTGAAGCTTTCGCCGTCGGCATCGAAAGCCCAGGGTCGGCCCGCTTCGGCCAGCGACAGGCCGGCCTCGTCGGTGCGAAACAGCATGCGCTCGCGCAGCGCCCCGTCGGCGGTCTTGTAGTAGACGGTCAGGGCGTTGTCGCCAACGGGCTCGGTGGTGACGACACGCACCACCTGGCCGGGCTCGAGGCCGGAGATGGCGGCGTCTTTCTGGATTTGTTCAAGTCTGAGCATGGGCGCGGGCTGCGACACCTCGTGTCTCATGAGGTTGATGCGTATTGGAGCCGGTGCTCGCGCACGGGCTTGCCTTGCCGAGGTCCAGGAACCAGGCGGCGGGCATCCGATGCGAGGCGATCCAACAAAAGCGGCTTCGATTTCACGAGAAGGAAGTCTGGTGCGCGCATTGTCAGCCATTGCTGCACGTGATCAGTCGCAGGCCGCTGCTCGCGAGGGAGCCCTTTCCCTTCAGTGCGAGGTTGGGATGAGGCCGTGTCACGTCCACGTGCTGGGCCGCTGCCGGGCTCCGTAGCCCTGGCCCGTGTTTTCGCCGTGAGACGCAGCCGACGGTCGCTTGATGAGGCTGTAACCCGCATCCGGCGGGCGCCTTTGACTTTCCTCGAATGTTTGATAAATTTCCCTGTAATAAATCAAAAATTTCCCCAAAATCTTCTCCAGACAGACGAAGAAAGTGAAATCGAATACCCGTCCATTTTCTATAGTGAAGGCACGATCAGGGGCAAGGACACAGGCATGAACTACGAACTCTCTCGGCACGGACAGGCACGACAACAGCAACGCGGAATCCCGCCTTTGGTGGTCGATTGGCTTGTGCGGTATGGATCGGTCCGTCACGACAAGCGTGGCGCGAGGGTCTGCTATTTCGACCGGCAGAGCCGCAAGGCGCTGGCGCGCGAGGTTGGCGAGGCGGTGGTCAACCGCATGAGTGGGTTGCTCAACGCCTACGCGGTGCTGTCCGGCGACGACGTCGTTGTCACCGTTGGTCATCGGACCCAACGCATCCGCCGGAACTGAGCATGGGTGACACAGACATGCCTCGGGCAAGCAAGCAGGCAGCACGCGAGACGTCCAAGGCGATCGGGCGCGCCAGGAAGCGGGCGGTGCGAACCGCCGTGGCTCAGGGTGAGTCCATCCGGGCCAGTCTGTTGCTGTCGGAGACGCGCAGCGAGACGGAAGGAAAGGACGCACTGTCCAACCTGCGACGCCTGCGCGGCGGCAAGTTGCGCGATGGCGACGAGGTGATCATTGCGCGGCGGCTCTATGGGGAGGTGCAGAACCTGAAGAAGCACTTGCGCGCTCGCAACATCCTGTTGCGTGATTTCTGCAGTCTGATCGGGATTGACCTCAGCGGTTCGTCCAAGGAGTTGCACCGCTTGACGCTGGCGCCGGATCAGGATGCTGCCTCTGTACGCTTGCGCAAATCCGCGGACAAGTACTACAGCCTGATCACCGGAATCAGTGAATACGGAAATCGAAGCATCAATGGATTGGCGGATGACGTGCTTCGGGGCACGAGTCTGCATCCGTCGGTGCATTTGGGGGAGATGAGCGAGGCGGAGAAACTAGCTTTCGCACTGCAGGCGACTGTAGACAGCCTGGATCGGGAATTCGGGCTATTTGAGCAATTCATGCGCACTGCTGAACTCAAAGCGCAGGCGATCTTGCAGGGCGGAAGTCAGTTCTGGCCGCTGTGGGGCTGGGATTATGAGGAAGAAAGCACGCGCAGCAGCTATCTGCGCCGCGCATCCGAGTCCAGGAATGCCTACTGGGAAAGGCTCGACGGGCCACAACGCGATGAAGTGATTTACTCAGATGACGGGTTTCCGATGCACCAGTTCACCGGGATCCTCCAGGGCAGCGAGTTCTTCTATGTTCCGCATGCACCGATTGGAGTTGTGGAATTCGCGAACATCCCCCGCAGACCAAGCCACATCGCACTGTGGCCCGACTATGAAAACCAGGTGCGGACATTCATCAAAACTCATTGGCATGCCATCGATCAGCAGACCGGTAAGACGATTCTGGAGGTGTACAACACGATTGAAGATGGGTGGGACAGCGACGCAGACCAGCCAGTCGGGCAGATCAGCTACGCCGGAGGCATTGCCCGTGGCGTCGATTTCGCGTGGTTGATTGCTTATCCAACGCGAGACAATTCCCGATTGATACCGATGTTGTACGTGGCCCACGAGGAAGGGGGCCCTTATGTGCTACCGCTCAACGCACGCAACCTTGAAATCATGCGCGATGCGATTTGGCTCACGGCGACGGAACACAAGAGCCTCTTCGATCGCATCAAGGACTTGCTGGGTTACCGCCCAGGCGAGGACCGTGTGCTGGAGCAAGGGCTACGCCGGACGGCGCCGTGGTTCAGCCACAACCCGATCCTGAAGGCTGCGCGCGCACAAGCGGCAGATCTCGAAGCACTTGATGCCTTCTGCACCAAGCTTTGGCAGGAAGCTGACTCCGGACATGCCCGACCAGAAGGGGAAAACTGAACATGCCCGCATCAATCGGAAGCTACGCCCAACTCGAAGACTTCGGCCGCACCCGCCTGTCGCGCAACTTCTTCATGCGCGAGTTCCTGCACAGCGAGATTGCCGCCTGGCACGGCATGCGCAACGTCCCGGATGACCCCGAGCAGGCCATCTGGGCCGGGCGCCAGCTGTGCACGCAACTGCTGGAGCCGCTGCAGGCGAGCTTCGGGCGCATCCATGTGCGCTCGGGCTACCGTTCGCCCGAGGTGAACGCCTTTGGCAACCAGCACAGGCTCAATTGCGCCAGCAACGAGAAGAATTACGGCAGGCACATCTGGGATCGACCGGATGCCAGCGGCCACCGTGGCGCGACCGCCTGCATCGTCGTGCCCTGGCTGCTGGATCACATCGAGCAGGGCGGCAGCTGGACCGGCATGGCGTGGTGGATCCACGACCACCTGCCCTACAGCAGTCTGTATTTCTTCACCAACCTGTATGCGTTCAACATCAACTGGAGCCAGGCACCGGTGCGTCGCGTGGACAGCTATGCCCAGCCCAAGGGTTGCCTGATCCAGCCGGGTACACCGGCAAGCCCCGGCCTGCACGCCCCGCATTACCCGGGGTTCCCGGCGCTGGGGGGTGTCACGAAGATCGTTCAAGCCATGCCACAGCCCGTCATGACAGTGCCTGCGCCGAGCCCGGCGCCCCGGGTTGTGTCGCCAGCTGAGCGCCCGCCAACCACAACGACAGCGAAGGTTTCACCCGCCATGAACAACCCGTCCGCCCTGACCGGCACACAGGCCCGGTCCGCTTCGTCTCCGGGCAAGATCTGCTACCGCGCCATCCATGCCAAGACCAGGTGGCGCAAGGCTGGTGGTCACAAGGACCTGGAATCGGCAATTCGTGGTCCCAACGGTGCGGCCGCCCTGTTCCGGGGCAAGGTGCGCATCGACTATGCAACCCATGGCCAGCCGCTGTTCGCCCTGGTCTGGCAGGAGGGCGCGAGCGCCGGGTCGCTGATTCGCGCCGATGCGAGCCAGCCAGACGGCATCCGCATTGTTTCGCTGCCGATGGCCAAGCTGCAGGAATTCGAAGATCGCGGAGGTGCCAGCGAACTGGAGCTGACGCGGTGTTTTGACGGCGCCTCGTGAATCCGAGACGGTTCGGCTGCACTCTCTGGTGTGGCCGTATCTGGCGCGGGTAGGCAGCGTCAGGCCTTGACCTCGCGCGGCAGCCAGCGCCAGAACATCCAGGCCGCCACGAAGCCCAGGCTGCCGATGGCGACGATGCCGCCAGCCAGCGACACCGCGGCCGTCAGGCCCGACAGCAGCAGCGGGCCCGCGCCGCCGCCACCATCCGAGATGACACGCCAGATGGCGAGGAATTCGGTGCGTCCGACGCGTGGCGAGGCATCGGCGCCGATGGTCAGGATCAGTCCCG
>CAYRHV010000021.1:0-17261 GCA_964424045.1 uncultured Ottowia sp.
GCGGCGAGCTGGCGGTGTTCCACCACGCGCGCCTGGACCTGCTGCGCCCGCTGGTGAACCTGCGCACGCACCGCAAGATCGTGGTCGTCGACGGCCGCCTCGGGCTGCTGGGCGGCATCAACATCACGGACGAGGAAAACGAGCGCGTGCGCCCGCACGACGCCTACCGCGACACCCACCTGCTGCTGCGCGGCAGCGCGGTGCGCTGGCTGCAATACGTATTCCTGCAGGACTGGCACTACGCCAGCGGACGCCAGCCGCCGCACGACGGCAGCATGCTGCCGGAAGGCGAGCCGGTCGGCCAGGTGCCGGTGCAGATCGTCGCCTCGGGCCCGGACAGCGACGGCGAGGCGATCCACCGCGCGATGATCGACGCGCTCGGGCTGGCGCAGGAGCGCGTCTGGCTGTCGACGCCCTACTTCGTGCCGACCGAGCCGGCCATGACGGCGCTCACCAACGCGGCGCTGCGCGGGGTGCAGGTCAAGCTGATCGTGCCCGAGCTGAGCGACTCGCGCATCGTCAGCGCCGCCGCCCGTTCCTACTACCGCGAGCTGCAGCAGGCCGGCGTGCTGATCTTCGAATACCGCGGCCGCATGTTCCACCCCAAGACCCTGGTGGTGGACTCGACCTACAGCATGATCGGCAGCGCCAACTTCGACAATCGCAGCTTTCGCCTGAACTTCGAGGTCGCCGCCGTGCTGTTCGATCGCGAAGTGAACCACGAACTGGCCCGGATGTTCCAGGTCGACCTGTCGCACTGCCGGCTGGTGCCGGTGAACCGCCACGTGCCGCCGCACCAGAAGCTGTTCGAGGCCGTGGCGCGGCTGGGCTCGCCGCTGTTGTGACGCGCAGGATCAGTCCGCGAACACCACGCAGTCGCGCAGCCCCGAGCCCGAGGCCAGGTGGTCGAAGCCCTCGTTGATGCGCTCCAGCGTGAAGGCCTGGCCCAGCAGCCGGTCCACCGGCAGCCGGCCCTGCCGGTAGAGGTCGACGTAGCGGCCGATGTCGATCGCCGGCACGCCCGAGCCCAGGTAGCTGCCGCGCACCTCGCGCTCCTCACCCACCAGCTGCGAGATCGGCAGCGCGAACGCGGCCTTCGGATGCGGCAGGCCCGAGGTCACCGTCTGGCCGCCGCGGCGCGTGAGCTTGTAGGCGGTCTCGAAGGCGGCCAGGTTGCCGGCCGCGTCGTAGCCGACGTCGACCGCGCCGCCGGCGGCCGCCAGCAGCTCGGCGTCCGAACCCACCGCCTTGGGGTCGACCAGGTGCGTGGCGCCCAGCGTGCCGGCCAGCGCGCGCTTGCCGGCATCGGGCTCGACCGCGACGAGGCGCCGCGCCCCCGCCGCCACCGCGGCCAGCAGGCCGGACAGGCCGACGCCGCCCAGGCCAACGATGGCCACCGTGTCGCCCGCCTTGACGCCGGCGCGGTTGATGATGGCGCCCGCCCCGGTCAGCACGGCGCAGCCGAACAGCGCCGCCTCGCGGTGCGACAGCGACGCCTCGATCTTCACCAGCGAGCGACGCGACATCACCGCGTGATCGGCGAAGCAGGACACCCCCAGATGATGGTTCAGGCGCTCGTCGCCCACGTGCAGCCGGCGCGCGCCGCCCAGCAGCACGCCCTCGGTGTTGGCGCGCGCGCCGGGCTCGCACAGCGCCGGCCGCCCTCCCATGCAGGGACTGCAATGGCCGCAGCTGGGCACGAACACGCTGACCACGTGGTCGCCCGGCGTCAGGTCGTCCACGCCGGGGCCGACCGCCACCACCTCGCCCGAGGATTCGTGCCCCAGCGCCATCGGCAGCACGCGCGGCCGGTCGCCGTTGATCACCGACAGGTCGGAGTGGCACAGGCCGGCCACATGGATGCGCACCAGCACCTCGCCGAAGCCGGGCGGATCCAGCTCGACCTCGGTGACCTCCAGCGGACGGCTCTGGGCATAGGGGGCGGGCAGGCCCATCTGACGCAGCACGGCGGCACGGATCTTCATCGGCATCTCCTCGTGAACCACCGTGATTTTGCCGGGTCGCGCCGCGACCGCCTCAGGATCGCGCGGCGGCCACGGCCTCGCGCAGGATGCCCAGCGCCTTGTCGAAGGTCGGCTCCTCGATGGTGAGCGGGTACAGGAAGCGAATCACGTTGCCGTACAGGCCGCAACTGAGCAGCAGCAGGCCACGCTCCAGCGCCTCCTGCTTGATGCGCCCGACGATGGCGGCATCCGGCTCGCCCGTGTCCGGGTCGCAGAACTCGGCCGCGACCATGGATCCGAGACCACGAATCTGGGCCATCTGCGGGCAGGACTTCTGCAAGCCGTGCAGGTGGTCGACCAGCCTGGCGCCCAGCTCGACCGAGCGCTTGCACAGGGCCTCGCGCTCGATCACGTCGAGCACCGCCAGGGCCGCGCTGACGGCAAGCGGATTGGCTGCATAAGTGCCACCCAGCCCGCCGGGCGCCGGGGCGTCCATCATTTCTGCCCGACCGCACACACCGGACAGGGGAAAGCCGCCCGCCAGGCTCTTGGCCATCGTGAACAGATCCGGCTCGACGCCGTAGTGCTCCATGGCAAACAGCTTGCCCGTACGGGCAAAGCCCGTCTGCACCTCGTCGACGATGAAGACCATGCCACGCTGGTCGCACAGCGCGCGCAGGGCCTGCATCAGCTCGGGCGGCGCCACGTTGAAGCCGCCTTCGCCCTGGACCGGCTCGATGATGATGGCCGCGACGCGCTCGGGCTCGACATCGGACTTGAACAGTCGGTCGATGGCGCGCAGCGAATCCTGCACCGACACCTGGTGCAGGTCCGACGGGAACGGCACGTGGTAGACGTCGGACGGAAACGGGCCGAAGCCCAGCTTGTACGGCGCCACCTTGCCGGTCAGCGCCATGCCCATGAGCGTGCGACCGTGGAATCCGCCGTCAAACGCCACCACGCCCGGACGCCCCGTGTGGGCGCGAGCGATCTTCACGGCGTTCTCCACCGCCTCGGCGCCCGTGGTGAAAAAGGCCGTCTTCACCGGCGCGCCGATCGGCGCCGCCCCGTTGATTCGTTCCGCCAGGGTGACGACGCTCTCATAGGGGACGATCTGGTACGCGGTATGGGTGAAGCGCGCGGCCTGCTCGGCCACGGCGCGCATGACGTCCGGATGGCGATGCCCCGTGTTGACGACGGCGATGCCAGCGGCAAAATCGATGTACTCGCGGCCCTCCACATCCCACAACCGGGCATTCTCCGCACGGTCCGCATAGAAGGGGCACATCACGGCAACGCCGCGGGGCGTGGCTGCGATGCGGCGCTTTTCGATTGAGGCGTTGTCTCTGGTCATGTCGAACCCTTTGTTCATGAAGTCGGCATGGACGCATTGCAACCTAGAATTGGTTCCTTGATAAGGACCAATCAATTGGAAATCCTGGAGCCATTGAGCCCATGCCGATGAAAGCCAGCCCGCTGTCGGAACTCCTGCTGCTGCGGCGGGACGGTTGGACCGATCCAGCGCACCCCGGCGGGGCGAACAAGCACCACCGGCTGTACGAGCTGATCAAGACGGAAATCCTGGCCGGCAAGCTGGCCGGCGGAACCAAGCTGCCACCCAGCCGACAACTGGCCCGGGAGTTGGGCCTGTCGCGCAATACCGTGGTCTACGCGTACGAGCAGCTGCTGGCCGAGGAATACGTGGTCGCCACCGTGGGGAGCGGCACGTTCGTGAACAAGCTGGTGCGGCCCCTTGCGCCCCGGCCGGCGCCGGCGGCGGGCCCGGCCACGCCAGCGGCGCCGGCAACGCTGTCGCAGCGGGCGCGCAAGATCCTGCGCGCGCCCGGCGCCTCGCCGCAGCAATGGGGCGCCTTCGTGCCCGGCGTCCCGGACGTCACCTTGTTCCCGCACTCGACCTGGCGGCGCCTGCTGGCGCGCCACTGGCACCGGCCGGCGCCGCAGAATCTCTCGTACAGCACGGTTGCCGGGCACCCGGCCCTGCGCAAGGCGGTGGCGCAGCACCTGCACATGACCCGCTCGGTACGCTGCACGCCGGAGCAGATCGTGGTCACCACGGGCATTCACCAGGCCGTCGATCTGGCGACCCGCCTGCTGGCCGATGTGGGTGCACAGGCCTGGGTCGAGGACCCGAGCTACTGGGGCCTGCGCAACGTGCTCATGGCCAACGGCCTGCAGGTCCACCCGGTGCCCGTCGATGCCCAGGGCATGGCCCCCGATCCCGACCTGCTGGCGCGAGCGGGCGGGCCGCGCTTCATCTTTGCCACGCCGTCGCACCAGTACCCGCTCGGCACCGTCATGAGCCTGCAACGCCGGCTCATGCTGCTCGACTACATCGGCAAGAACAACTGCTGGCTGGTGGAAGACGACTACGACAGTGAATACCGCTTCGGCGGCGATCCGCTTGCCTCCATGCAGGGGCTCGACAGCCACGGGCGCGTGCTCTATACCGGCACCTTCTCGAAAACGCTGTTTCCCGGCCTGCGCACGGGCTACATCGTGCTGCCCCCGGGCCTGGTCGATGCCGCCGCCACGCTGCTGTCGGAACTCTACCGGGAGGGGCAATTGATCCAGCAGGCGGTACTGGCCGACTTCATCTCCGAGGGCCACTACGCCGCCCACATCCGGCGCACACGCCAGAGCTACGCGGAACGACAGGCGGCGATGCGCGAAGCCATCGCGCTGGAGCTGGGCGCCGACTGGCCCGTACTGACGCAGGGCGCCATGGGCCTGCACCTGGTCCTCGGCCTGCCAGCGGACTGCGACGACGTGGCCCTGGCCGCCGATCTGCTGCGCGAGTGCATTTTCGTCAAGCCATTGTCGCGCTACTACCTGGATCCGACGCGGGCCCAGCCCGGCCTGCTGATGGGCTTCGCCTGCGTGGACGTGGCGCAGATTCGGACGGGCGTCGCCACCCTGGCCCAGGTCATTCGCCGGCAGCTGCCGGGCGCCTGGCGCCGTCGCGCCTGAACACGGCCGGGCGCCAATCCGGCCGGCACCCGACAGCCTTGGAATCAAAGGGAGTCACGTCCAGAAATGGACCTGTTGAAATGCATTAATTGGCCCTTCAACAAGTACCAATGTAATGGTTGAATCGCATTCGGGGGCGGGGGTGCGCGAACCCGGCCCCCACCCCGGTGGCCGGATCGAACCCCCGATCCGGCCTGGGTGACCGCCAGAGAAGCAAGGCACCCCAATCGGTCAAGGAGACAAGTGATGGCGACAATCAACTGCGACATGGGAGAGAGCTTCGGCCTCTACCGGATGGGCGACGACGGGGGCATCGCACCGTACATCTCGGTCGCCAACGTGGCCTGCGGCTTCCACGCCTCCGACCCGAATCACATGCGCAGCACGGTAGAGCTGGCGAAAAGGCACGGCGTGAAGGTCGGCGCCCACCCTTCGCTGCCCGATCTCGCCGGCTTCGGGCGGCGCGAGATGAAGATCGCGCGCCAGGAGCTGGCCAACCTGCTCATCTACCAGGTGGGCGCGCTGACCGGCTTCCTGCGTGCCGCGGGCCTGCCGCTGAACCACATCAAGCCGCACGGCTCGCTGTATGGCATGGCGGCGCGCGACCCGGAAATCGCGCACGCCGTGTGCGACGCGGCCGAGGTGTTCCAGGTCCCGCTCATGGGCATGACGGGCACGCTGCATGAGACGGTCTACCCGGAGCGCGGCTTCGAGTTCATCGCCGAATTCTTCGCCGACCTGCAGCTGGACGACAACGGCGGCCTGATCATCACGCGCGAGCACGCCGCCGTCGATCCGGCCGAGGCCGCACAGCGCGCCGTGCGCGCGGTCCGGCAAGGCGAAGCGACCTCGGTTAACGGCAAGACCCTCAAGGTGCGTGCAGACACCATCTGCGTGCATTCGGACACGCCCAACGCGCTGGACGTGGCGCGCGCCGTGCACGACGCGCTCGCGGCTGCCTGACCCCTTCCGCCCGGGCGCAGCGAGCAGAAACCGCGCCGTCCCGGGAAATCGGCGACGCCCCGCCCGCACGCCGCCCCACCCCGCCCTGAATCACCAGAAGGAGAGCAAACATGCCCATCGAAACCATCCAGAGCCCGCTGCCGGGCACCTTTTATCGCCGTCCCTCGCCCGAGGCGCCACCGTTCAAGGAAGCCGGCGACGCGGTCGCGGTGGGCGACGTGATCGGCCTGGTCGAGGTCATGAAGCAGTTCTCGGAGATCAAGTCCGAGGTGGCTGGGCGCCTGGTCAAGTTCCACCTGGAGAACGAGGATCCGGTGGATCCGGGTGCGCCGCTGGCCGACATCGAAGTGGATTGAGCGCGCGATGGCGGCGCTTCCATTCGACACCCTGCTGGTCGCCAACCGCGGAGAGATCGCGGTGCGCGTGATCCGCGCGGCGCGCGAACTCGGGCTGCGCTCGGTCGCCGTCTACAGTGACGCCGACCAGGAGAGCCTGCACGTGCGCATGGCCGACGACGCCGTGAACATCGGCCCGCACCAGGCCAGCAAGAGCTACCTCAACGTGCCGGCGATCCTGGACGCGGCTCGGCGCAGCGGCGCTGGCGCCATTCACCCCGGCTACGGCTTCCTGGCCGAGAACGCCGCGTTTGCCGACGCGGTCGCGGCTGCCGGCATGGCCTTCGTCGGTCCCAGCGGGGACACCATTCGCCGCATGGGAGACAAGGTCAGCGCGCGCCAGGCTGCGATGCAGGCTGGCGTGCCCGTCGTGCCGGGCAGCGAGGGCGTGCTGGACGACCTGGACGCAGCGCGCCGGGAAGCAGCGCGCATCGGCTACCCGGTCATGATCAAGGCCTCGGCCGGTGGCGGCGGGCGCGGCATCCGCGTCTGCGTCGACGAGGAAGCGCTGGTGCAGCAGTGGCCACTGGCGCAGGCCGAGGCGCAGGCGGCCTTCGGCAGCGGGGCCTGCTACCTGGAGCGCCTGGTCCGGCGCGGTCGCCACATCGAGGTCCAGGTGCTGGGCGACGGCGAGCGCGCCGTGCACCTGTTCGAGCGCGAATGCTCGCTGCAGCGGCGGCGCCAGAAGGTCTGGGAGGAAGCGCCGGCACCCACGCTGCCGACGACAACACGGCAGGCGCTGTGCGACTCCGCCGTGCGGCTGGCGCGCAACGTCGGCTACAGCGGCGCCGGCACCGTCGAATACCTCTACGACGAGGTCGATGGCGGCTTCTATTTCCTGGAGATGAACACGCGCATCCAGGTCGAGCACGGCATCACCGAGATGATCACCGGCGTCGACCTGGTGCGCGAGATGCTGAAGATCGCCGCCGGGCAGCCGCTGTCACTCAGGCAGGAGGACATCGCCTGCCAGGGCGTGTCCATCGAGGTCCGGCTGAACGCCGAGGACCCCGCCAGGGATTTCTTTCCCAACATCGGCACCGTGCAGTCCCTGACCTGGCCGGGCGGACCGGGCGTGCGCGTCGACTCCATGCTGTATCCGGGCTACCAGGTCTCGCCCTACTACGACTCCATGCTGGCCAAGCTCATGGTGCACGCCGAGGACCGGGACGCCGCACTGGAGCGGCTCCGGCGCGCACTGGCGGAAATGCAGATCGGCGGGCTGACCACCACCGCCGGCCTGCACGCCGCGCTGGCGCGCGACCCGCAGGTGCGCAGCGCGCACTACGACACCGGCTTCCTGGAGCAGTGGCTGCAGAAGCATGGCCCGAAGTTGAAACACAACGAAGAGGAGGTTTCCTGATGAGTTCATCATCGCGCTACACCTTTGGCGGCGACGAGCACCTGGTCGTGATGGTCTCGGAATCCATGTCGCTGGATGCGTTCTTCCACAGCCTGGCCGTGTGCAACCGGCTGCGGGACATGAACGTGGACGGCATCCTGGAGATCTGCCCCGCCAATGCCTCGTTCCTGATCCGCTTCGATCCCGACGTCATCCACCCCGACAAGGTGGCCGAGACCGTGCGCGGCATCGAGTCGCAGGTGGAAAAGGAGCCCAGCAAGACGCTGGACACGCGCATCGTCGAGATTCCGCTCTACTACAACGACCCCTGGACCAACGAGACCCAGCTGCGCTTCCGCGACCGGCACCAGGATCCGAACAGCACCGACCTGGAGTACGCCGCGCGCATCAACGACTTCGCCTCGGTGGACACACTCATCGAGGCGCATCACAGCGCGCCCTGGTTCGTGTCCATGGTGGGCTTCGTGGCCGGCCTGCCCTTTCTCTACCAGATGGTGGCGCAAGACCAGCAGATCGAGGTGCCCAAATACGTGCGCCCGCGCACCGACACGCCCAAGCTGACGCTGGGCCACGGCGGCTGCTTCGGCGCCTTCTACTCGGTGCGCGGCGCCGGTGGCTACCAGATGTTCGGCATCTCGCCGGTGCCCATCTTCGATCCCGGGCAGCAGCTGCCGCACTTCAAGGACTTCATGTGCTTCTTCCGGCCCGGCGACATCGTCAAGTGGAAGCCGATCGAGCGGGCCGAATACGACGCGCTGGTGGCAGCCGCGGAAAACAACGAACTGCGCCTGAACATCCAGCCGGTGAAGTTTTCTCTGGACGAATACCACGCGGACCCGGAAGGCGTGAAGAAGAATCTGATAGGGGCACTGCATGCTTGAAATCATCAAACCCGGATTGGCAAGCACCATCCAGGACCTGGGACGCCCGGGCTACTACAACGTCGGCATTCCGCTGACCGGCGGCATGGACCAGTACGCGCTGCGCATGGCGAATCTGCTGGTCGGCAACCCGGAGGGCGCGGCCGTCATCGAGTGCACGCTGCTGGCGCCGTCCATCGCATTCCAGGCCGACGCCGTGATTGCGCTGACAGGAGCCACGGCAACGCCCCGGGTGAACGGCAACCCGATGCCGCTGAACGAGTCGCTTGCCGTCCAGGCGGGCGACGAGCTCAGCTTCGACTTCATGCGCGAAGGCTCCCGGCTCTACATCGCCGTGGCTGGCGGTATCGACGTGCCCGAAGTCCTGGGCAGCCGCTCCACCTATCCCATTGGCGTGTTTGGCGGCTTCAAGGGACGCAAGCTGGAGGCCGGCGACGTGCTGCCCGTGGGAACCCCCGCGCAGCCGGCGCAGGCGGGGCGCAAGGCGCCCGACAACCTGGTGCTTGCCGCGCCCAGGGAGCAGGAGATCCGCGTGCTCCCCGGCCTCTACGACTACCGGCTCAAGCCCGAGTCCGAAGAGGCCTTCTACGCCGACACCTGGACCGTGGGCACCGAGGCGGACCGCATGGGCTATCGCTTCAAGGGCGGCCAGCCGCTGCAGTTCAAGGAGCGCACGCCGCCGTTCGGCGCCGGCTCCGACCCGTCGAACATCGTGGACGCGGGCTATCCCTACGGCTCCATCCAGGTGCCGGGCGGCCAGGAGCCCATCATCCTGCACCGCGACGCGGTGTCGGGCGGCGGCTATGCCCAGATCGGCACCGTCATCAGCGCCGACATGGACCGCGTTGCACAGATGCAGCCCAACTACAAGGCCCGCTTCGTGCGCGTCACCATGGCGCAGGCACTGGCCGCGCGCCAGCAGGCGCGCGAGCGCCTGGCGGCGCTGCGCAGCGCGCTGACCGGCTGAGCGCCACGCGGTACTGCGCCCCATCGACCCGAACCCGCCCGAAGAGGAGACACCCACGATGAAAGTAGAACTGAAAGTGAACGGCAAGCCGATAGGCGCCGACGTGCCGGCCAACACCCTGTTGTCCGGCTTCCTGCGCGAGACGCTGCGCCTGACCGGCACGCACCGCGGCTGCGACACCGCGCAATGCGGTGCCTGCACCGTGATTGCCGACGGCCGCGCCATCAAGTCCTGCAACGTGCTGGTGGCGCAGATGCAGGGCGCCGACGTCACCACCATCGAGGGGCTGGCCGCGGCCGATGGCACGCTGCACCCGATGCAGGCGGCGTTCAAGGAGTGCCACGGTCTGCAGTGCGGCTTCTGCACGCCGGGCATGGTGCTGAGCGCGGTGGATCTGCTCGCGCACACCCCCGACGCCACCGAGGACGAGATCCGGCAACAGCTCGACGGCAACCTGTGCCGCTGCACCGGTTACCAGAACATCGTCAAGGCGGTGCAGACGGCGCAGAAGGCCCTGGCCACCTGAACCCGCCCCAGCAAGGAGACAAGCAATGCAAGCCAATGAATTTGCCAAGCTGCCGCACGTGGGCGAGCCGGTGCGCCGCGTCGAGGACGTCCGCTTCCTCACAGGCGCCGGCAACTACGTCGACAACATCCGGCTGGACGGCCAGAAATACGCCTGCTTCGTGCGCTCGCCGCACGCGCATGCACGCATCCTGAGCGTCGACACCAGCGCGGCGGCGACCATGCCGGGCGTGGCCGGGGTCTTCACCGGCGCGGACATCGCCGACACCACCGGCGGCATCCCGGCGGGCTGGCTCATCTGCAACCCGGATGGCAGCCCCATGATCGAGCCGCGCTACTCGATCCTGGCGCTGGACAAGGCGCTGTTCGCCGGCCAGGCCGTGGCCATGGTCGTGGCCGACACGCTGGAGCAGGCACGCAACGCCAGCGAGGCGGTGCAGGTCGACTACGAGCCGCTGCAGGCGGTGATCGACATGCGCACGGCCAGGGATGGCCCGGTGCTGCACGAGGTGGCCCCCGAGAACCGCTCGTTCAAGTGGGTGATGGGCGACAAGGCCGCGGTGGACGCCACCTTTGCCAGCGCCGCGCACGTCACCCGGCTGGACCTGGTCAACAACCGGCTCATCCCCAACGCCATCGAGCCGCGCGCCGCCAACGCGGTCTACAACCGGGCCGACGACGAATACCTGCTGTACGTGACCAACCAGAACCCGCACGTCGAGCGCCTCATGGTGGCCGCCTACGTGCTGCAGATTCCGGAGCACAAGCTGCGCGTCATCGCCCCCGACGTCGGCGGTGGGTTCGGCTCCAAGATCAACCCTTACCCGGAAGAGATCATGATCACCTGGGCCGCCAAGCGTCTGGGCTGCCCCATCAAGTGGACGGCCGAGCGCAGCGAGTCCTTCCTCACCGACACGCACGCGCGCGACCACCTCACGCACGTCGAGATGGCCATGGACCAGGACGGCAGGTTCCTCGCCATGCGCATGCACACGCACGCCAACCTGGGTGCCTACCTGGGCCTGTTTTCGCCGGCACTGCCGACCATCCTGCAGGGCACGCTGCTGGCCGGCTGCTACACCACGCCCCAGATCTACGTGGAAGTGGACGCCTGGTTCACCAACACCGCGCCAATCGACTCGTACCGCGGCGCCGGCCGACCGGAAGCCATCTACGTCGTCGAGCGGCTGGTTTCGCGCTGTGCCTGGGAAATGGGTCTCTCGCAGGACGAAATCCGGCGGCGCAACTTCGTCACCGAATTCCCCTACCAGTCGCCCGCAGGGCTGCTTTATGACACCGGCGACTTCCACCGCTGCCTGGACGAGGCCAGCAAGCTGGCCGACGTGGCCGGCTTCGAGGCCCGGCGCAAGGACAGCGAGGCCCGCGGCCTGAGACGCGGCATCGGCTATTCCAGCTACGTCGAAGGCAGTGGCCTGGCGCCCTCGCGCGCCGTCGGCGACCTGGGCGGTCGCGCCGGCCTGTTCGAAAGTGGCCAGGTGCGCGTCGAGCCCACCGGCAGCGTGACCGTGTTCACCGGCACGCACAGCCACGGCCAGGGCCACGACACGGCGTTTGCGCAAATCGTGGCCGGACGCCTCGGCGTGCCCATCGCGTCGGTGAAGATGGTGCACGGCGACACCGGACAGGGCCCCTTCGGCATGGGCACCTACGGCTCGCGCTCGCTGGACGTCGGCGGTGGCGCCATCGCCATGGCGCTCAACAAGATCGAGGAGAAGGCCAAGAAGATCGCCGCGCACCTGCTGGAAGCCGGCGACACCGACATCGAGTTCAGCAACGGCGAATTCGTGGTCCGTGGCACGGACAAGAAAGTCACCTTCGGCGAAGTGGCCCTGGCGGCCTACGTGCCGCACAACTATCCGCTCGACAAGCTGGAGCCGGGGCTGGACGAACAGGCCTTCTACGATCCCGTCAACTTCACCTTCCCCAACGGCACCGTGATCTGCGAAGTCGAGATCGATCCCGCCACCGGCGTCGTGCGCGTGGATCGCCTCAGCGCGGTGAATGACTTCGGCGTCATCGTCAACCCGATGATCGTCGAGGGCCAGCTGCACGGCGGCGTCATGCAGGGCATCGGCCAGGCCCTGCTCGAGCACGGCGTCTACGACGAACAAAGCGGGCAGCTCCTGACCGGCAGCTACATGGACTACACCATGCCGCGCGCCTCCGACATGCCCAAGCTCAACCTGGGTTATGTGTGCATCCCCTGTACCCACAACCCGCTGGGCAGCAAGGGCTGCGGCGAGGCCGGGACCATTGCCTCGCCGCCGGCGGTGATCAACGCGGTGCTGGACGCGCTGCGCCCGCTGCGCATCCACGACATCGACATGCCGGCCACGCCGCACCGCGTGTGGCAGGCGATCCAGAACGCGGCCGCCTGAAGGGAGGGACCCCACCATGTATGCATTCACCTACGAGCGTCCGCAGTCGCCGGCCGACGCGGTCCAGCTGATCCAGTCCGGCGGCACCGCGCTGGCCGGCGGCCAGACGCTGCTGGCGTCCATGAAGCTGCGCCTGGCCGCTCCCGAGACGCTGGTCGACCTGGCCGGCATCGCCGAGCTGACCGGCATCCGCCGCGAGGGCGACGCGCTGGTTATCGGCGCCATGACGCGTCACGCCGACGTCGCCGCCAGCGCCGAGGTCCGCGCGGCCATCCCCGCGCTGGCCGAGCTGGTCGGGCTGATCGGCGACCGCCAGGTGCGTGCCCTGGGCACGCTGGGGGGATCGCTCGCCAACAACGACCCGGCCGCCGACTATCCGGCCGCCGTGCTCGGCCTGGGCGCCACCATCCACACCACGCAGCGGCAGATCGCCGCCGACGACTTCTTCCAGGGCCTGTTCGCCACCGCGCTGGAAGAAGGCGAGCTCATCACCTCGGTGAGCTTCCCCATCCCCCAGCGCGCGGCCTACGTCAAGTTCCCGCAGCCGGCCTCGCGCTTTGCGCTGATCGGCGTGTTCGTGGCCAAAACCGCTGCTGGCGTGCGTGTCGCCGTCACCGGGGGCGGCAACGGCGTGTTTCGCCATGCGCAGATGGAGGCCGCACTGTCCAGCAACTTCAATGCCAGTGCCATTGCCGGCATCGGATCCGATGCCGAGCAGATGAGCAGCGACCTGCACGCCAGCAATGCCTATCGCGCCCACCTGGTAGGCGTGATGGCCACACGGGCTGTCGACCGGATCCTGGCAGAAGCATAGCGCCTGCCTGATACCCGGCAATTGGCGCCCATCCGGAATCTGCGCGCGTTCAGTCTGTATTCCAAGTGAGTGCCGCTCGTTTTCAAATGGACAGTTTTTTCTACAGCAAGATCCAAAAACACACGGAGACCAAGCAATGTTGAAAAAGAGATTCAGTCGCTCAATCGCCGCATCAATCATCCTGTGCGGCATGGCCACCTTCGCCAATGCAGAGTGGTTCCCCTATCCCGCAGAAACGACCAAGCCGGCGTTTGCAACGGATGGCGTCCGCAGCCCGCTCGAATACGTGCCGCTGGAAAAGGCGCAGAAGAAATGGAACATCTGCGTCTCCCTGCCGCACATGAAGGACGCCTACTGGCTGGGCGTGAATTACGGCGCCATCGAAGAGGGGCGCCGGCAGGGAGTCGCGGTCAACGTCCTGGAGGCTGGTGGCTACACCAACCTGAACAAGCAGATATCCCAGATCGAAGACTGTGTGGCGCGCGGCGCGCAGGCCGTCGTCATTGGCGCCATTTCTGCAGACGGTCTGGCCGGTCTGGTTGACAACCTGGCCGCGAAAAACATTCCAACCATTGACGTGGTGAATGGGATCAACTCAAGCAAGCTCACCGCCAAGTCACTGGTGTCGTTTTATGTGATGGGACAAACGGCCGGCGAATATCTGGTCTCCCAGCATCCCAGCGGAAGCGCCAAGGTGAAGATCGGCTGGTTTCCGGGCCCGGCTGGCGCAGGATGGGTAGAGGCGGCTCATCAGGGATTCACGGCTGCGGTGAAAGCGAGCGACGCCATCGAAGTGCTGCCCCCCAGGTATGGCGACACCGGCAAGGAAGCACAAGCAACGCTGATCGAGGACGTGCTCCAGGTCAACCCGGACATTTCCTACGTCGCCGGCACGGCCGTGACGGCCGAGGTCGGTGTCGGAATCCTGAAGGCGCGTGGTCTGGCAGACAAGATCAAGCTGCTGCCCTTTTACATGACTCCAGGCGTCTATGACGGAATCGCCAACGGAACAATCATTGCGGCCTCCGCCGATTCAATGGTCATTCAGGCGAAGATCGCCATTGACCAGGCCGTGCGCGCGCTGGAAGGCAACTTCCCGCCCGAATACAAGCACGTCGGGCCGAAGATCATCGTGATTGACAGCGAGTCGATCAAAAAGGTCAACCGCGAGGATGTACTGCCGCCGCGGGACTTCCGGCCAGTCTTCAACGTCAGGTGAGAACGTAGCGCTACCCGCTACCATGAAACCAATCCTGCTTCGCGCCGTGGGCCTGTCCAAGGCCTACGGCGATTTTCTGGCCCTCCAGGATTTCAGCCTGGACCTGCTGCAGGGAGAGGTTCATGTCCTTTTTGGAGAGAACGGGGCCGGCAAATCGACCTTCATCTCGATCCTCGCAGGCGTTCAAAAGCCGAGCGCCGGCACCATCGAACTGGATGGCCAGCAGCTCGTCTTCAATTCGGTGGCGGAAGCCAGGCGCCATGGGATCAGTGCCGTCTTCCAGGAATTTTCGCTGGTCCCCACGTTGACGGTCGCACAAAATCTGCTGCTGGGCGATGAGCCCGGCAAACCTGGCTGGGTAAGAAAGGGAGACATCCGCCGCAGGGCCGAACAGCTGCTGAAATCACTCAGCTTCGACATCGATCCGGACCTCAAGGTCGCCGATCTCAGTCGGGCCCAGCAGCAGATGGTGGAGATCGCCAAGAGCTTTCGATCCGAGACCAAGGTTCTGATCCTGGATGAACCGACGGCCTCGCTCACCGACAAGGAGACGGAAAGGCTGTTTGCGATCGTGGAAAGCCTGAAGGCCAAGGGTGTCGGCGTCATCTATATCTCGCACCGGATGCAGGAGATCCACCGCATTGCCGATCGAATCACGGTGATGCGAGATGGCAAGAAGATACAGACTTTCGACAAGCACGATGTTGACGACGACACGCTGATCGAGCTGATGGCGGGGCGGAAGATTACGACCCTGTATCCCGAGATCGAACATCACGTAAATCCTGCCCCTGTGGCGGTCCTGGAAGGCGTCTCGACGGCAGGCGGACTCAGGGAACTGAGCCTGACCATCCGCTCGGGGGAAGTACTGGGACTGGCAGGCCTGGTTGGGCAGGGCAAGAGTCAGGTATTGCGCGCCATCTATGGTCTGGATCGCGTCGTCGGTGGGCGCATCCGCCTGGACGGGGTGGATATCAGCAACATCAGCCCCGGTCAAGCATTGAAGCGAGGGGTGTTTTACCTGCCCTCGGATCGAAAGAACGAGGGCCTGGTACTTTCATTCACATCCTCGGAGAACTTCTTGCTGGGGACTTTCGGTCGCGCCACCCGTGGTCGCCTCGGCACCCGTCACAAACGCAGGGAACGCGAACTCTCCAGCAGCGTCGGAACACAGGTTGGAGTCCGGTCCAAGGATTTGAGCCAGCAAGTCGCACGGTTGTCCGGCGGCAATCAGCAAAAGGTGCTGTTTGGCAAGGGGTTCAATACCAATGCCAAGGTCTATCTTTTTGACGAACCGACGGTTGGCGTCGATGTCCAGACTCGTGCCGGACTCTATCTGTTGATCAAGGAGCTCGTGGAGAGCGGTGCTGCGGTCGTCGTGGCATCGTCCGACTTGCCGGAGGTCATGAATCTGGCGCACCGCGTGTGTGTCGTACGGGGTGGACGAGTCGTGCGTGAACTCGTTGGCGATCAAATTCGAGGAGAGGCCGTACTGGCATCGTTCTTTGGCGAAGACAACGAGGTCGAGTAGATACAGAATGCGCGCGCGGCGTGACGGCGTGCACCCAGATAACCAATCATGAATAAGTCATTCATTGTTCGATTTCTCAGATTTGGCGTTCTCCCGCCGCTGTTGCTTGTTGCACTGGTCGTCTTCTCATTGCTGAGTGAGCAATTTCTCACGACGCAGAACATCGTCAACCTGCTGCGTCAGTCGGTTTATCTTGTACTGATCTCGGCAGGCCAGATGTTTGCCCTGATCACAGGCGGGTTCGACCTCTCGGTCGGGACGATCGTCGCCCTGACTTCCGTCGTGAGCACGATGGTCATGACAGCGTTCCCCGACCTGGGTCCGGGCCTCTCCATTCTCCTGGGGTGCGTGGCCGGCATCATGGCCGCGCTGAGCATCGGATTGATCAACGGCTTTGGGGTGGCGTACATCGGTGTATCGCCGTTCATCATGACCCTTGCCATGCAGTCCATCGGTTTCGGATTCGCGCTTTATCTGACAGGGGGTGTACCGGTGTCCGGTCTGCCCGAGGCGTTCTCCAATCTCTTTGGCTTCGGGAGGATGGCTGGGATCCCGATTTCTGTCTGGGTCGCTCTTGCGATATTGATCGTCATCTATCTGATGATGACGCGCACCGTAATCGGAACCTACCTGCTGGCCGTAGGAGGGAACGTCAAGGCAGCACGTCTGTCGGGCATCAGCGATCGATCCGTGCTGCTGTTCGCGTATCTCATGTGCGGGGTGCTGGCCGGAGTCGCCGGGTTGCTGCTGACCGCGAGAGTGGGCAGCGGCGAGGCAAACCTGGGCGGGACGGTCGCCCTGGAGTCGATCGCAGCGTGCGTCATCGCGGGTGTGAGTCTCCGGGGCGGCAGAGGGACGATCGAAGCCGTCGTCCTCGGGGCGATCTTCATCGGACTGGTTCAAAATGGCTTGAACCTGCTGTACGTCAACTCCTACGTGCAGATGATGGTGATCGGTTTCCTGCTCATCATCGCCGTGGTCAGCGACTCGCTGCGGCATCGTCTCGGCCTGGATTGATCCAGTCTCCGCGAACCGGGACAAGAAGTCGCGCTCGACGACAGATGGGCTCGTCTCGGGAATGATGAGGGACAGAAGCCAGCCCACACCGAATGCTGCGGATCAGGTGCCACCGAGCTTGATTTTTGAATCGAAAGGAATCCAGCAATGAATACGCCACTCGAACAGCTCAAGGATCCGAGCCTGCTCAAGACCGACGCCCTGATCGGCGGCAAGTGGATCCAGGGCAAGGCGC
>CAYRHV010000022.1:0-16998 GCA_964424045.1 uncultured Ottowia sp.
CAAGGTCGGCACGGAAGAAGAGGTCTTGCTGCATGAACTGGTGCATGCCGCCACGGCCGGCATGGTGTTCTATGGCACGCAAACGCCGAACTCCATGGCCGGCAAGAATGCGCGCGACCTGATGGCCGTGACCGATGCGATTGCCGAGCACATCCGCAGGCGCTTCGACGCAGCAGACGCCGGCAAGGCAACGCTGACCGCGTTCGAGCAGGACATGCGCGAGGGCGCGAACAACGCCTTCCGCAGCGACGACGAGGTGCTGGCGTGGGCGCTGTCGAATAGCGAGGCGCAAGCCTACCTCGAGACGATCCCCTATCGATCGGGCTCGATGTGGTCGAACTTCGTTCAGGCGGTGCGCAACCTGCTGGGCTTGAGCGCGCGCAACGACACCGCGCTGTCTGAGGTGCTGCGCGTGGCCGAGCGCATCCTGACCGACGACGCCCCGAATGCTGGGCGTGCGGCGTTCTGGCACAAGCGCAACATCAGGATGGCGCAGCAGCAGGCGCGCGGCAGCATTGCGCAGACGGCCGAGCGCGGTGATGAGGACTTGCAGTTCAGCCGGTCCGGCCTCGCGGGCGCACAGGAGGCCGCCAAGAACATCGGCGCCGGCCTGAAGGCGATCACCCTTCAGGACGTGAAGAAAGCCGGCAAGCACAAGCTGACCGACTGGCTCAAGCTCGGGCTGCAATTCCTGGGCCGCCGGCAACTGACCGACGTCTACGGCGACGTGCTGCCGCTGGCCGACTATGACCGGCTCGCCGCGCAGATGGAAGCCGACAAGAACGACGTGGGCGCCGCGGCCGACGAGCTCGCGCGGCGCTGGGGCAAGCTGCCCGACGAGGGCAAGTTGGCTGACCTGATGCACGACGCCACCTTGGCGCAGATTGACGCCGATTCGGCTGTCGAATACGTGCCGGGCGATGACCTTGCCACGAGCCGAGCGCTCAAGGCGCAATTCAACCAGCTCTCGGGCGAAGCGCAGAAGGTCTATCGGGAGGCGCGCGACCACTACCGTAAGCATCACGCCGCGGTGCGGCAGGCGATCATCGATCGCATCATGCGCAGCGAACTGCGGGAAGGGCGTCGCGCCGAGCTGCTGAAGCGCATGGATGCCGACTTCTTCAAAGCCATCAAGGGCGTGTATTTCCCGCTGTCGCGCTTCGGTCAATACGTCGTGGTGACGAAGGACGACGCCGGCAAGGCGGTGAGCGTGTCGCGCGCCGAGACCATGGCCGAGGCCGAGGCCATGCGCGCGGAGATGGTGAAGGCGTTCCCGGCCAGGGACGGCTACCAGGTTGGGCGCGTGATTCTGAGCAAGGAGTTCGTCGCCGGCCGTGACATGGTGGGCCGCGGGTTCATGACCGAGCTGTACGAGGCGCTGGACGAGCAGGGGCTTGATCCTAGCGTGCAGGCCGAGCTCGAAGACACCCTGGGGCAGCTCTACCTGTCGTCGCTCCCAGATCTGTCGTGGGCGAAGCACGGCATCCACCGCAAGGGCACGCCGGGCTTCTCGAGCGATGCGCGGCGCGCGTTCGCGCAAAACACGTTCCATGGCGCGCGCTACCTCGCCAAGCTGAGGTACGGCGACCAGATGCAGGCCGAACTGGACCGGATGCAGAAGCACGTCGACGAGATGGCGCCGATCGAAGGGTTCGATCAGCCGGCGGCGCAGCGCGTCGTGGATGAGATGAACAAGCGCCACGAAGCGACGATGAACCCCAAGGGCAACCCGCTTTCGACTGCGCTCACGAGCTTCGGCTTTGTCTACTACCTGGGCATTTCGCCGGCCGCTGCGGTGGTGAACCTGTCGCAGACGCCGCTGGTTGCCTATCCGGTGATGGGCGCAAAGTGGGGGTTCAGGAAGGCAGGCGCCGCGCTGATGGCGGCTTCGGCTGAAGTGGTGGAAGGCAAGAACGATCTTCGCGCCGTCTTGGCTGACCGGTTGAAGAACGAGCAAGACCCGAAGGCGAAGCGCAAGCACCAGGACGAGATCGCCGCCTACGACGAGGCGGTGCGAACCGGCGTGATTGACGTGACGATGGCCCACGACCTTGCCGGCATCGCGCAGGGCGAGGACGCCAAGGTGATGTGGAAGATCCGCCCGGTGATGCGGCTGGCGAGCTACCTGTTCCACCACGCCGAGCGCTTCAACCGTCAAGCGACGTTCCTGGCTTCCTACCGGCTGGCGCGCGACGCTGGCGCCAAGCACGACGCCGCCTATTCGCAGGCGGTGAAAGCGACCTACGACGGCCACTTCGACTACTCGACCGGCAACCGGCCGCGGGTGATGCAGGGCAACGTCGCCAAGGTGGTGCTGCTGTTCAAGCAGTACGCGCAGAACATGATCTACACGATCGCGCGCAACGCCTACCAGTCGGTCAAGGGCGAGTCGCCCGAGGTTCGGCGCGAGGCGCGCAAGGTGTTCGGGGCGCTGATGACCATGCACGCGGCAGCGGCGGGCGTGCTGGGCCTGCCGATGGTGGGCACGCTGCTGACGCTGGCATCCGCGCTGGGCGGCAGTGACGATGAGCCGTGGGACGCCGAGGTCGCATTGCGCAACATGCTGGCCGACGCTTTCGGGCCGGGCGCCTCTGAAGTCATCGCCAAGGGCTTCTCACGCCTGACGCCGTGGGACATTTCCGGCCGCGTCGGCTTGGACAAGCTGCTGCTGCCGGACGTGAATGAAAGCCTCGAGGGCCAGCGATGGGCCGAATCGTTCGCCACCGCCATGCTTGGCCCGGTAATCGGAATGGGTGTGAATGCCGCCAAGGGCGCGCAGAAAATGGCCGATGGCGATTACGGCCGCGGGCTGGAGGACATGCTGCCGATCTTCGCGCGCAACCCGATCAAGGCGTACCGCCAGTACAGCGAGGGCGAAGTCGACCGGACGGGCGTGGTCATCAAGGACGAAGTGAGCCTGGCCGGCGTGCTCGGGCAGGCGTCCGGCTTCTCGCCGTCCGAGATCCGCCTTGCCTTCGAGGGGCGCAGCGCGGTGATGAGCGCCGATCGTCGCCTTGCCGAGCGCCGCCAGGATCTGATGACGCAGTTCGCTCGGGCTGCGATGGATCAGGACCAGGACGGGATGGCCGATGCGCGCGCCGCGATCGCGGAGTTCAACAAGGTCAATCCGGGGCGCCGGATCACGCCGCCGCAGATGTGGCAAAGCGTGCGCAACCGAGAGCGCCGGATTCGTGAGGCGGATGACGGGGTGTATCTGCCGAGGACTCGGCGCGATGTGGCGGACGAAGGGAGGTTTGCGGAGGCGGGCTGATCGAATTGGGCGCGGCGGGCCTATCGCCGCGGCGCCTCAGCTTCATCAAGGAAGCGATCGACCGCGCTGGGCGGGTCGTACAGCTTGGCGCAGGCCGTGGAGATCATGTACGCGGCCCGGTAGCTTCGCGTGTCCGACGCTTTGTCCGCCGTGCATTCGGCGCCCGACTTGTAGCCGAACCAGCCGCGGCCTGATCCCTGCTTGACGGACGCAAGGCCGGAGGGTGCTTGCTGGGAGCAAAGCCTGAAAACGGCGGTCGCGCGGATGTCGTTCTCGGTTCCGGGCAAGCGGTCCAGCAGACAGCGAGCGAACGACTCCGCGTTCACAGCGGCGGGCAGCAGTGCAGAGCAGAAAACGGCCGCAGTCAGAGTCGTGCGCATGTTGGAACTGTAGCAGAGGAATCGCCGACTAGCGATGTGGGGCAGGGCGCAGCGTAGCGAACGGCGTAGGTTCAAAAAACGCCGACCTTCAATGCCTTGTAGCTACTGGCGAATGCGCTGCTGCATCATCGGCGTGTGGGCGCTTTTTGCCACGTCCGCAAGCCCTTGTCGCGCCTCACGATTCTCGCTCAATCCCTGATCTGGCGCGGCATCCACGGCCATGACTGTATTTTCGTTCATCTATCACCGTGCATCACTGCGCATCATTGCACTTTGCTGTTTGGCGTGAGGTCAGCGTAACATTCCGGGCTTGTGCCGGCGAGAGGCAGAAATCGAAACCTACGCCGTGGGAATGCCAATGGAGAAGCTACGCCGTGACCTTCGATGCCCGCGCAATGAAACTGCTCCAGGCGGGACAGCATCTTACCAGCCCGGACTTTCCGGGGCTCAGGCTCGAGGCGACCGCGAGTTTTCGGACGTGGATCTACCGCTACAAGTCGCCCGTCGACGGGCGGATGCGGCAGATCAAGATCGGACGCTGGCCGGCGATGTCGCTGCATGCCGCTGCTGCGGAGTGGGAGAAGCTGCGCGCGGCGCGCGATGCCGGGGCCGATCCGTCGATAGCTGCGAAGCAGTCACGCACGGCGGATCGGCAGGCCCGGTCGCAGGCCGTTGCAGCGCAGGCGCAGGCGGGCTACACCGTGGCCGCCCTGTGCGCCGACTACCACGAGGGCCATGTCCGGCTGTCGCGCGCCAGGAAGGGCGCCGACGAGGTGCGCCGGATGTTCGACACCATGCTCGGGGCGTTTGGCGCGAAGCCGGCGGCCGAGGTGACGCGCTCGCACGCCTTCGACCTCATCCAAAGCTACGCCGCGGCGACGCCGGTACAGGCCAAAAAGCTCCGCTCCGAGCTGGGCGCAGCTTGGGACTACGCCATTGACGCCGGCCGGCTGCCCGACACCGTGCCGAACTGGTGGCGCCTCATCCTGCGGGGCAAGATCCGGTCGAAGGGCAAGCGGATCGCCGGGGAGCGCGTCGGCACGGCAAAGCGGGTGCTGTCGCCCGAGGAAATCGGCGCGCTGATCCGCTGGCTGCCGAACTTCACGGCGCTGGTCGAGGATGCGCTGACGCTGTACCTGTGGACCGGCACGCGTGGCGCGGAGATCGTGGCGATGGAAGGGGGTGAGGTGCGGCAGGAGGGCGGGACGTGGTGGTGGACGATCCCGAAGGCCAAGACCAAGAACGCGCGGCACGAGAGCGCAACGGACTTGCGCGTGCCGCTGTTCGGCCGAGCCCTGAATGTCGTGCTGCGCCGCAAGGAGCGATTCGGGGCGGGATGGCTATTCCCGACCAGGCGCCGTGACGGCCGGCTCACACACTCGGAACAGAAGGCCATCCAGGTCGCGGTCTACTACCACCAGCCCTACAGCACGACGCGCCCCGAGATCGAGCGCGCCCGGCTGCCGGTGACGCATTGGGCGCCGCATGATCTGCGGCGATCGGCCCGGACGCTTCTGGCTGCAATGGGATGTCCGGGCGACGTTGCAGAGTCGGTGCTCGGGCACATGATCCCGGGCGTTGCCGGGGCGTACAACCGGCACCAGTACGACGCCGAGCGGGTGGAGTGGCTGCGCCGGCTCTCCGAGAGGCTGGAGGAACTGGCGCGGCCGGGGTGAGTCACGCGGCGCGGCGCTCCTCGGCTGATTCGTTCGAGTAGTCGACGGGTATGCTGCGATCGGCGATGGACTGAATGTCTTTGGCAAACCATCGTGGCAGCTCGGGCAGCAACTGTTTGCATTGTGCGTCGTGCGCAGCGGCCTCGCGCGCGAGATCAGCCATCACAGCATCAGCAGACTCGCCTTTGCGCAAGATGCGCCGGATCGCATCACCCTGGATCTTTCGCATCAGAGCGCTTGTGGCGCTTGCGTCACGCATCACGGCCGACATGGTTTCGGCGATGAGCGGAAGCTGATCGACATAGAAGGGCTGAGGCGCGGGGTGGTCAAGCGCTGCGCGCAGACGCGCCCAAATGCCTTGCGTCCAGTTCTCGCCGCCACCGAAGCTGTTGGCGATGAACCAGACCACGCGACGGATGGCATGATGGTCGCGGCTGCTGATCTGTTCGCGTGCGGCCTGCGGCGGGATGCCGCCAGCGGTGCGAATCTCCATCTGCGTGACGTACAGGATGGCGTCGGCAAGCTGCGTGCGCGGCAACTGGCTGTACTTGGCAACGCGGAACTTGCGATGCAAGCGTGACCACGCTTCGGCCAGCGCCTTGCCTTGCATGGCGCCGAAGTGCTCGGTCTTGCGGTGCACGATCTCGGACAGGGTTTGCTGTTCGGACGGAAGCAGGGTTTCAGTGTGCGGCACTGGAACGTGCTGGCCGAGCGCGGCGAGCGCTTCGCGTTCCTTCTGGATGAAGTAGCGGCGCGCTTCGCGGCCGCGGTCGTTGTTCTCGACCATCGACAGCTCTTTGGCCATGTCAAGGCAGAGGTGGTAGTCGATGCGGTTGTGGCCGCCGCGTTTTTTGCTCCCCGGATTTGGGGAGCAAACGGCAAAGTCCTGATCCTGCTGGAATCCGTACTTCTCGACGCGCTCGTTGAGCCAGGTGGCGAAGTCGCGCGCGACCTCGAGATAGGCGTGCAGCTCGCGGGCGTCGCAGACGTTGGCCGGGATGCCGCCGATGGTGCCGGCGAAGACGCGGACGAGTTGGGATTCGGGGGCGGGTTGCGCGGGCGCGAGAAGGGTGATGTCGGTCATGATGACCTCCTGTGATGCGGGTTGTGTTTTCCGCTCCCCGACGCCAATCGGGGCGGGCGGAACCGTGCGGGTTGGCGTACCAGTCACAGGGCTGGCGAGCCTGTCGGCTCCCCGCACGGCCCGCCCAATAGGAGGAGGCCATGCGCGCGGGCACAAAAAAGCCGCAAGATGCGCGGCGGATGTGTCCGCCTGTGATCCGGGACGCCAATCCCGTGCCGCTGTTGTTTGCAGCGACGCGCGAAGGATAGGCCCGGATCGGGGTGGGGTCAAGCTGCGGCGCTACTGCGCGGCTTCGACGCCCCGGTATTCGGCGGCGGCGGCAAGTTCGACACCGGCCGCGACTCGGCCCATTCCTGCACCTCGCGCACCAGCCAGCCGACGCGCTGGCCGGACAACTGGCGGCGCTTGGGGAATTGCCCCTCGCGCTCCAGGCGCTCGATCGTCGCGGTGGACAAGGCAACAACCTGGGCGACGGTGGGCAGGTCCAGGAAAACAGGCGTGATGGGGATCTTCTTGGTGGTCATGCTGCACGCTCCGTCAGTCCGGCCTTCTCGACCTCGATCTTGATGCACGTATCCGCCAGGACGGCTTTGGCCTCGCGCAGTGTGAGCGAGCCGGCGAGCTTGCGCAGGACGTTCGAGCAGGCGCGCACGTCGTCAATGTCCTGCTGGGTGATCTCGTCGTCGAGCTCGAGCAGGCGCGCGAAGCGGGAGATGGGCTCGGTCTGAACGCCCTGCCAGCCCTTGCGGCGGGCGGCGACCTGGTAGAACTCGGCAATGCCGCGGATGGCCTGGGCGCTGTTGTGCCAGTCGTTCGTCCCGGGGTCGTAGAGGACCGGCTCGCCACCGGAATACTCGGCGGTGCCGTCGATCTCGAGTTGGGCGAGGATGCGATCCAGCGGCGCCCATACGCCGTGGATGTTCCACGGAATCAGGCGCAGCGGCAGATCGTCGCGGCTGGGCTTCTGGCGGGTCGGGCGCGGCGCGCGGCGCATCGCCTTCTCGAACTTGCGGCGGTCGGCGCGCGACAGGGACAGGGGTTGCTCGTTCATGTCGTCGGTTCCTGAATGGGAAGAGGTTGCTGCGGCGAGAGCAGCGCGAGGTGCGCCGCTTCCCCGCAAACGGAAAGGTGGTAGTCGAGCAGGCGCAGGCCGTCGTGGAACTCGACGCCGCGCCCGATCTCTTCGCGCGCCATCTGGCCGAGCCAGCCGGCGTGCTTGCCGAGCCTCCGCGATGCGGCTTGCAACTGGATGCCGTGCGAGCGCAGATTGAGGGCGACGCGCTGCCAGTCGATGCGGATGCTCGGGGCCGGCATTACAGGGCTCTCCAGGCGGCGCCGTGGCCGTGGCGAAGGAAGGGGATGTCATCGTCGAAGTCGCCGAATCCGCCCTGGCTGCCGCCGGACTGCTGCGGGCGGGCGGGTGCGGCGGCCGGACGCGGGGCCGGTGCGCGGGTTTCGTGCTGCGGCGCATCCTGGCGCTGCCCGTCGCTGGCGAACTCGATCGAGAGGACGCGGCCGACGAGTTTGTACCCGGTGCCGTTGCGGCCCTCGAAGGTTTCGATGTGCGGCTCCTCAAGCACGACGTCGACCTGCTTGCCCTTGAGCAAATGGGGCGCGAGTGATTCGGCGCGCTTCCCCCACATGGATGCCTCGATCCACTGCGTAGGGCGCTTGCCGTCGTCGCCCTTGCGGCCGTAGTTGAAGGCCAGCGAGAGGTTGGCGACGGGTTCGTTGCTGGCGGTGTAGCGCAGCTCGGCGTCTTTGCCGATGCGGGCGAGTCCGGTGAGGATCATTTCATTGCTTCCTGAGAGGTTGATGCGGGGTTCTTCTTGACCCATCCGGTGCCGCGCCGGGTGTAGCCAAGCAGCGCGGCGGTGATTGGGTCGAGGATGGGGCTGCGGCGGTTCTTGAAGGTAGTGCGCTTGCGGGTGACAGCGAGCTTGTCCGGGTGGGCGGCGCGCCAGCGCTCGCACTTCTCGGCGTTGGTCATGTTGGCCGGGCGCGGCACATCCCCGCCCGCGCCCCAGCGATAGGTCGGCATCGCGGGGCCTTGCATGCTGCGCGTCCAGCCGGAGACGTGAATCTCGCCTTTTCGGTAGAGCTTGCGCAGCGTGTCATGCGCCCATGTGCGCGATGCGTCGGGCGCCATGGCCCACACGTCGCGCCATGTGAGCGCTTCGCCCGATTGCAGGCGGGCGCGCACCTTGGCGGCGATGTGCCGGAGCTCGGGGCGGATCATGCCGGCCACCACGCTGCACCGCGGCGGGCCTGGCCGACCGGCACCAGCGCGAATACTTCCGCCCGCTGTGCACCGGCGCGGATCGAACTCAGTGCCGCATCACGCGCCTTGTCCTTGTCCAGCAGGGTGCGCGGCTTGCGCTTGCTGGCGCGCACGAGGTAGCCGGCGGCGGTGTAGCGGTCCTGCCCGGACAGGCAGGTAGCGCCGCGCATCGCTTCGCGTTGCAGGGTCTCGAGCTGGGCGCGCAGATCCACGACCAAGGCAGCCTGAGAAAAAAGCTCATGGTCCAATCTGTCCACCGTGCCTTGCAGGTCGACAATCTGCTCGCGGCGCACATCCAGGTCGGCGAGCGCCATCTGATACGCGCCGGTCAGTGCTGCCGCAGCCGTTTGCAGGTCTGCGCCGTCATCCAGATCCTTGAGCCCTTCCAGGCCGGACCCGCGCAGCACATGCGCCACTCGGGCAAGGCGGTCGGCGAGCTCGCGGTTTGCGAGCGCCAGCAACGAAGCATCGGCGGGCGGCATGGCGTCGTCGCCATCCTCGGCAGGCGGGATTTCCGGCGGGATCTGCGGCGGGATTTCCGCGGATTGCGCCTTCACGTCCGTCTCGCCCCCTTCGCTGTCGCTGCCGGCCTTCTTCATGTTGCTGCCCTGTTTGCTGCCCGGACCTTCGGCAAGACGCTGCTTGCCCTCGGCGGTCAGGGTGTAGCCGGGCTGCCCGGTCACGTCGTCCCGGCGCATCGACAGCAGTCCGGCTTTCGCGCAGTCACGAACGGACCATGTGGTCTTCTGCCGATCGTGCGCGATCGCGTCGCAGAGTTCGGTCATCGGAGCGCCGGGGTTCGCGGCGCAAGCCTTCAGGATCTCGTATCGCAGGCTCATTCGGCGGCCTCCTGAGCGGAGCTCGGGCGCAGAGCCTCAATCTGCTTGGCCGACTGCGCCTTGGTGCCGTAGGCGATGCGCAGCAGCATTTGCACCGGGCGCGGGATGTTGCGGCCGGACTCGTAGCGGCTGCCGGCGGACTGGCCGATGCCGACGCGAGACCAGAATTCCGACTGGTTGATGTGGAGCTTCTTGCGCATGGCGAGGGCGGCTTCGCCGGTGATGGGGGCGAACTTGGGGGCTTTGGTGGTCATGATTGTCCTCTGTATTTGGTGGGGCTCGGCCGACCTGTAGATCGGACGGGAGAGGGTGGCCGGCTTCGCCCCGTTGATCGGTTACTGCTACGCGAAGCCTTGATTCATCTCTACAAGCACCCATTCGCCGGGGCCGTGCCGCTGGTACGTCCTGCCAGCAAGCGAGCCGTGCAGCACGATGCGCCAGTCGTGGTCGGGGTCTTGCGCGGCAAGGGCTTCGGCATCGGCGCAGGTCATGTCGTCGGCCGTGTCACCCTCAGACCAGACTGGCTCCCCGTCCTTGTGAAGCGCGGCATATCCGAAGCCGATTGCGATCACGCCATCAGGCGGCATCCGAACCGGGCGCGGACCGCGTGTAATGGACCCGCTGTAGGTGACCATAATCGGCGGGAGTTTGGTCCAGGTCATGACATCCCCTTACGGGCGGAGAGCATGGCGCTGGCTTCTGTCATTGAAAGCGCGGCGCGAACTCTGTCGATAATTTCCGACTCCCCATCTTCTAGGGGGCCGCCGTGCCCATCGCGTCCGCATACGTCATTCACCTCAACCAGCAGAGCCCGAAATTCGTCGAAGAGTGCGCTCAGGTGTGACACTGCCGACTCAAGGCCCGCAATCGTTGCTCTGTCGTCAAGTGCCTGCGACGCCATCCGTGCCGGATCGTATTCCGGCTTGCGGGCGGCGATCATGGCGTCGGCCATCATGTAACGGTGGGCGGCGTGGACCGCGCACCAGAACCGATGCCATCCCATCTGGTCTTTGCTGTCGGCCGGCTTCGCAACTCCTTGCGTCGCGGCGAGCTCGGCCGCAAGGGCCATGGAAACTTCGTCGCCAAGCGCGCCGCAGTGCGTGGCGAAGTGGTCCCGCAGGGTCATGCCGCCGACAGCCTCGGCGCGCGCCTTGATGTACGCGCGGTCGCGCTCGTCGGGGTTTGTGATTCCGTCGACGGCCGCGATGGCGAAGGCATGGATGGCTTGCGGCTCCTGCATGGGGAACGCCGGCCCGCCGGTTTCGATCGTGCTCATACCGCCTCCTTCTCGTACTTCTTGCCGCAGAACGGGCAGAAGGTGAAAAACATGCTCATGCGGTCGGTCTTGGGCTTGTAGCCGCCGCGCTTCAGGGGGCGGTCGGCAGTGAGCTCGATCGGCATGCAGCCGACCTCGCGCACGGATGCGCCGAGAACAAACCCGTAGCCCTTCAGGCTCGCCTCGTGGTTCTGAGCGTCAGGCACTTGTTCCTTGAAGCGCGCGAGCAGCTTGGACTCGATGGTTTCGCGGCAATCGCAGCTCATACCGCCTCCTGCATTGCATACGCCGTCCGATCGAGCCGGAACATTCGGCGTGCGATCTTCAGGGCGTGTCGTTTGTCTCGGGCAGCGCAGACGCACAGGAACTGCCGTGCGGCTGCGCTGCGGAAGATGAGGAAGCGGGTCATGCTGCCTCCTTGATCTCACCGCGCGCCACCGCCGTCAGGTGCCGGATCAGCACCGAGCAGATCCGCGCAACGTCGCTCTCGAGGTACAGCACCGCGGCCCGATCCTTGCCGGCCGGCTGAATGCCGAGCTGGGCGAGCCCGGCAACGCTCAGGGCGATCGGCGACAGGCGCTGGTTGATCTGGCCGAGCGTGACCTTTGCGCCGGTATCGGCTTGCGGCTGGGCGAACTGCGGGGCCGGCTCGGGCTTCACGTCGGCCAGCGCCTTGAGCTCCGCCGCACGCTTCGCGGCGTCGGCCTGCATTGCTTGCTCGCGCGCTTCAGCCTCGGCGCGCAACCGGGCACGCTCGGCCTCTGCTGCTTCGTGCGCCTTGGCTTGCTCTTCCGCGCGGATCTTCTCGCGCTCGGCTTGGGCGACGCGCTCGGCCTCGGCGCGCGCCTTGGCCTCTTCCTCGCGCCGGATCTTCTCGCGCTCGGCTTCCAGGCGCTTCGCTTCAGCTTCCGCGCGCTGCTGCTTGCGCATCGCGTAGAGCGCGGCGAAGTCATCCGGCGCCTTCGTGCACACCTGGGCGAAGTCGGGCATCAGGCTCATGTCCTCGACCGTCTTGCGGTTGGCGTCGATGCGGTCGGCGATCGCGTTGGCTTCGATCTTGGCGTTTGCGAGCGCGGTTGCTACTTTGTCGCGCATGCTGTCCAGGCTCTTGAGCCCCTTGATGGCGTCGGCGAAGTACGACACGCCCACGGCGGGAATCCACTCACCGCCGACGCGCCGGCACAGGGCGGACCAGTGATCGCCATACGCCTTGCGTGCCTGAGCGACGATCTCGGCCTTCCGATTCTCCTTCTCCGCCTTCACCAGCTTGTCGAGCGTGAGCCGCTTCTGCCGCGCCTCTTCCTTGATCGCGTCGATCGTGCGGAACAGATCGTCGATGCTGGCCGTCTGCGACAGGGCGTGCTGCTTGGCGGCATCGAGCCGGTCCTCGACCTCCTTGCACCACCGCACCGTCTTCTCGGCGTCGGCGAAGTCGGCATCGGTCTGGAGGTCGGTCTTGATGCCGCCAAAGACCGCCATGGCATGCTCGCGGAACGCGGCCAGGTTGCTTGCCGTCACCATGCCGGTGACTTCGATCCGCAGCGCAGGCAGGGCTTCGGGCGCAACGCCTACCGGCTTCACGGGCTCGGACTCGGGCACATAGGCGGCCACGTCCTCGGCGAACTGCGCCCAGCCCGCGACGATGCGCTCGCGCAGCGCCGGGTTCGACTCGTACCACACGCCGAACGTGTTCTCCGGCGTGCCGTCGCTGGTCGTGAAGTAGATGCGATCAGCGCCCGACACCATCAACTGCTGTTCCATCTGGACGGTGTAGTGCTCGTCCAGCGTGCCGGCCTCGACCGCGGCGCGCAGATCCTGGTTCAGCAGCTTGGTTTCCCAGCCGATGTCACCCAGCATCGTCAGGCCGTCCATCGAGGCCAGTAGCGGCAGGCCGTTGACGTCGGCGGTCATCGTGACTGGATAGAGGTCATCTCCGACATGGCTTTCCACGATCGGGCGCGCTGCGGCCTCGGCCTCGTGCCCGGCATCGAACCGGCGCTGCGTGCCGGCGTCGACCTCTTCGGTCAGGCCGGTCGCCTTGCGCTTGAGCAGATCGGCGCGCGTCTGGTATTTCGAGACGCCGAGCATGGCGCTTGCCTCGCTGGCGGTGTAGTGCTTGGCGCGCAGCGCGTGCCAGGCATCGGAGCCCTGGGCGCAGTCGTGCGTGACGCGGTTGGTGATGGTGATGTTCATTGTCCTGCCTCCGTGCTTTCGTAGTCTTCAATCCAGCCGTCGTCATCGGCCTGGGCTTTCTGCTCGGGCGCGTCGATGACTTCGGGGCGGGTTTCCTGCTTGGGTTGCGCTGCGGCGCGGATCTCGGCTTTTTGAGCGTCGGACAGCGCGCCCTTGGTGCTGACGATCGCAATGATCTGGTCGGCCGTCTTGGCCCCGGACTGCATCAGCGCAGTCCACTTGGGCAGGTTGTCGGCGAAGGCCGATTGCGAGTAGTCTGGCAGGGCGGCTGGTGCTGCGGCTTGTGCTTGGCGGCTGCTGACGACCTCGGCGGCGCCCATGTCCTTCTCAATGATGCGCTCGGCCTCGTCCTGGTCGTAGATGCCGCCATATCCAAAGGCCATCCGAGCGCACTGGATCATTGCTTTGTGCCGCAAGAATCGTTTCGGGTGTGTCTGCCATGGGCCGACAACAAGCCCGAACTTGCCCTTGAATGGCTCGCGATATGCTTCGTCCAGGTACTCACGAATGATGACCGGGCGAGTCCGATCTTTCCGGTACATAGCACACTCAATCCATGCCGGCGCGTCGCTGTTGGCTCCAGGCATCCTCACCATCTCGTCGGACTGTGCGAACTCCATGCCGTCGAATTGAGGGTTGTCGTTGATGATGCGCGCCCAGCCGTCCACGCCAACGACGGGCACAATCCCGTTGTTCTTATCAGGAAAGGCATAAATCTCTTTCGTCCAGGGGTTCAAGCCGTACTGGTTTGCGACAACCATCAGCGCAGTCATCTGCGCGTTGGTGACTTCGCCCTTGAAGGCAGTAGCCTTCAGGGTTTCAATCAAGTCGCTGCCGTCATCGCCCATGTCCAGCTTTGCTGCCAGCTTGCTGGTCAGCGTCGTCAATGCGGTGCTCATGCTCTCTTCTCCCGTCCTTCCGCCCGCGGGATTCCAAACCCGCGCCGGCCTTTCACAAACTGCTTGGTCGATCCACTCGGGATCAGGATTGCCGCGTCGATCGCGCCGAACTCATGCGCCCACGGCACGGCAGATTCAGCCGGCAGGAACTCGCTGCCGATCTTGTCTGCGATCACTCGCCCGGTCATCGTCATTTCATGCTCTCCAGCCACCGATCGAAAAGCCGGTGGAACTCGTCACCTTTCACGCCAGGCCGCAGCCGCTGGAACTCGTTGCGTTGCTGCTGGAGCCAATGCAGGTAGCCGCTGTCGGAGCCCTGCGGGACCAGCCGGTCATAGGCCGCACGCCGAACGACGTGCGACGGAAAGTGCGTCCGCTGCTCGATGATCTTCATGCGAGCCACCACGGCATCGTTGCCAGGGCGCCGACGAAGACCGTAAAGATTGCGGCGCCGATCACCGCGTCGCGCAGCTCGATCAACGCGCGCCGGTCGCCGACGAAGGGGGTGCGCCGCTGCTTGCGCGGCGTCTCGCGCGGGAAACGAAAGTGATCCGGGTTCGCGCGCTCGATGCGCTGCAACTGACGTTCGCGCCTGAGCTTCATTTGCTCACTGATGGTCTGACTCATGACTCGTTGTCCTTGTCCTGCCGGTTGATCCGAAAGAGGCGCGCGACCAGGAGTCCGGCCCCGAGCCACACGACAAACACCACTCCGATCATCGCGACGCCGTTCATGCGAACGCCCTCCGAAACTCTGCGCGGTCGGCCGCGCGATCCTCTTCGTGCCGGCGGCGCTCTTCGCGCTGCTTCCGCTCCAGCTCTTTGTCGGCCTCGCGCTCCGCAAGCTCGCCCAGCACTCTGCGGATTGCTTTGTCGGTCGCCTGAAAGTGAGCGATCGGATCGCCGCTGCAGTACGCAGCCGTGATCGCGTCGTATTCGTCGTCGGCCAGGCACATCCCCGCCTCTCCGGACTTGAACGTGTCCTTCGCCCACTGATCGACAAGGCTCCACACCATCGCTTCCAGTGCGATCGCGTGAAGGTCGGGGTCGTGCTGTTCGGCTTGCGTCATCGTTGGCTCCCGTTCGATAGTTCGATGGGATGAATATTGATACGCGACCACATCATTGTCAATACGCAAACGCATTTTTTTGTGCGACACTTCACCTACTCGCTCATCCGAGCGGGATCAATCAACGAGAGGTGTCACATGGAGCAGAGAGAAGGAGGGCAGGCAGCATGACCCCACAGAACACCGCCCCGCCCTCGTGCCGCGCCTGCGGTCACGTCGCGCTCGTTTCGATCACCCTGGGCCAGCGCGTCGAGCGCTACGACCGCTGCGAGCACCCGAGCGGGCCGCATCCGATGCATGCGCCTTGTGCGTGGCATCAGGCGAAGACACAAGGAGCAATGGCATGACGGGCGAAGAATACAAAGGACTCGTTCTGAGATCGGCGGACGAAGACGGCCACCTGCATCCGCCGCGCATTACTAACTGGTTCATGATGCAAAGCATTCTCATCGAGATGGAAATTCATGACCGCACCATCAAGACGATTTCCGCTGCGCACGAGCCGATGCGATATGCGCTCACTGACAAGGGGCGTGATGCGGCAGAAAGGGGGAGAAAATGAAGCTGACGTTGATCGATAAGGACATGTTGCGCACCGCCATCGCCGGCAATACCGACGCATCTGAGAAAGACGCGGCGCACATCATCAATACAGTTCTGCTGAAGCAGCGCAGGCACCACGGGGGTGAGTGCGAGCGCGACCGCTATGCCCGCGACGTGTGCGAAGGGATGTACGCCGAAAAGTGCGACGACGTGATCGGGTTGTGCGAAGCGCTGCGTGCGGTGCTGGCGCTTGCTGGCGAGGACGCCGAAGTGCGCCGCGTGATCGAAGAGGCAATTGCAGAGCACGGCGGGCCGGGAGAGAGTTAAGGCAATGACCGCCATCTACAAGACTATCGACCGCCTCTGCTTCCGTGTCGTGATGCTGTGGCCTGGCGCGTGGCCTGCCAATGCCGTTGCGGACTGGATGCTGTCGAGAGCTGGGCGGCACGCCTATGGGGCGCCGGAGAAAACATCATGACCACATGGATCAATCCTAACGACAAGACCCAGGCGAAGTACCTGCCGCACATCGGCGAGCCGTGCTTGTTTGCGCCCTCTGGCGAGCATGCCGGCCGCGTCTATTACGGGTATCCGATGCACGAGGGCTGCCCGTGGATGGCAGCGAAGACGCAAGGAGCGACGGAATGACCGATCGGATTGTGTGCCAGTTCTCTTGCGGCGCTGCCTCGGCGGTAGCGACAAAGCTCGCGCTCGCCCAGCACGGAGACCGCTGCGAAATCATCAACGCCTACCTGAAGAACGAGCACCCCGACAACCGACGATTCCTGGCTGACTGCGAGCGGTGGTTCGGGCGCCCTATTACGGTGCTTCGTGACGAGAAGTTCAACGCCGACATCGTGCAGGTGTTCCGGCGCAAGCAGTTCATGAAAGGTATAAGGGGCGCCCCTTGTTCACGCGAACTGAAGAGCAAGCTTCTCGACGCATGGAAGCAGCCCGGTGACGTGATGGTTTTCGGCTACACGGCGGAAGAGGAAAGCCGGCTTGATGATTTCCGCGAGCGAACCCCTGATCGGCCTGTGTTGGCGCCGCTGATAGACGCCGGCCTCAGCAAAGATGACTGCAAGGCAATGCTTCAGCGCGCCGGGATCGAGCTGCCGCTGATGTACCGCCTTGGCTACGACAACGCAAATTGCATCGGATGCGTGAAGGGAGGGGAGGGCTACTGGCGGGCGATTCGCGAGGACTTCCCTGCGCAGTTCGAGGAGCTTGCAGCCGTCCAGGACGAAATCGGGGAGGGGGCATATTTTTTCCGCAACCGGCAAACCGGCGAACGGTACAGCCTGCGCCAGATTCCGCCCGGCCCAGCCCGCCGAAACGAAGCACTTCCGTCATGCTCGTTTTTCTGCGAGATAGCCGAGATGGAGTACACCGCATGACCACCCTCTACAAGAAAGTCGGCAAGCGCTACCGCCCCGTCGCCGAGCACGAGGAATGGGACAGCTACCCCGCTGGCGCGCACCTGGTTG
>CAYRHV010000023.1:0-16879 GCA_964424045.1 uncultured Ottowia sp.
GTCAAACTTCTACTGCCTCCCCGGCAGAGCCGGGGGGCCTCCCTTGGTAGCTAGGCTTGCGGTCATGGGTGGGTCTCCTCCACGAGACTTGTTGCTTTTGGGATTGGGAAATTAATTAGAAGAACTGGCTCTCAAGTTCTGGATGACTTGGCGCGTGTGGTTGCGCAGCCAGCCGCCAGCGCTGGCATGCTGGCTGCGGCCGTGCCACAGCATGTAATAAAGTAAGGGAGGCATCAGCACCGGGCAGGGCAGGATGGTCACTGGCAGCAGCGAAGTGAAGCGTTCACAGTACTGGCGCCCGGTGGTCAGCACCAGCAGGCTGTCGGCTACCATTCGTGGGATCAAGCCGAACTGGGTGCAGCGCACAGTGATGCGGCGCTGCACGCCGCGTTCGTCGAGCACTTGGTCGATGATGCCGCGGGCACCGGGGAAGTTTGGCGTGGGGGCGATGTGTTCGGCCTCCAGCCACTCGGCCTCGGTCCAGCCGCGGCGCGCGGCCGGATGGCGCTTGCTCACCATCGACACCACCTCGTCGCTGAACAGGTGCGCCATGTGCAGCTCGTCCGGTGGCTGCAGCCAGTTGCCGATCACCAGGTCGATTTCACCCTGTGCCAGCTTGGCGCGGTAGTCGGCCTCGTCCGTGAGCGCGTGGATCTCGACCCGCGACAGCGGCGCCTGGCGTTTCAGGTCGACTACCAATTGTGGCAAGAACAGAGGGTCCAGATAATCATTGGCCGCGATCAAGAAACGTTGTGTGCTGGTGCGCGGGTCGAACTGCTGGGCCTCAGTGAACAGCATCTCGGCGGTGCGCAGGATGCTGGCTGCTGGCTCGATCATGCGACGGCCGGTATCGGTGGTCACCATTCGGGCGCCATGGCGCACCAGCAGCGGGTCGCCGGCGATCTGGCGCAGGCGCTTCAGGGCACTGGACACCGCGGGCTGGTGCATGCCCAGCCGCAGCGCGGCGCGCGAGACGCTTTCTTCGGTCAGCACGGTATGCAGCACGCGGATCAGGTGCAGGTCGATGCGATCGAGCAGGCTGCGCTCCACCGCCGCAGGCGGTGTCGACGGGCTGTCTGGCTTTGGCACAGTCGGGCTCATCGCGTCGGCGCGGCTGGACGAAGCGCGATCCTGGGGTGGGCCTGGACGGGCGGCTCAGGCCTGGACGGCGGTCAGTGCCTTGAGGATCGATTCACTGGTCGCCGGCGCCTGCAGTGGCGGGTCGACGCGATGGCCACCGGCCGCCGAAACGGCGTCACGGATGGCGAAGAAGACCGAGAACGGCAGCAGCAGCGGCGGCTCGCCGACCGCCTTGCTGCGGTGGATCGAGTCTTCCGCGTTGCTGCCTTCGAACAGGCGCACGTTGAACACCGGCGGGCAGTCGTTGGCCGTCGGGATCTTGTAGGTGCTGGGCGCGTGCGTCATCAGCAGGCCGGTCTTCGGATGCCAGACCAGCTCTTCCATCGTCATCCAGCCCATGCCCTGGATGAAGCCGCCCTCGACCTGGCCGATGTCGACCGCCGGGTTCAGCGAACGGCCGACGTCGTGCAGCAGGTCGGCGCGCAGCAGCTTCCATTCGCCGGTCAGCGTGTCGACCACGACCTCGCTCACGGCCGCGCCGTAGGCGTAGTAGTAGAACGGGTGGCCCTGCATGGTCGCCGGGTCCCAGGACAGGCCGGGCGTGGCGTAGAAGCCATCGGACCAGAGCTGCACGCGGTCTAGGTAGGCCTGGCGGATGAGTTCGATGAACGGAACGGTCTTGCCGTTCACGTGCACCTGCTCGTTGGCAAAGCGCACGTCGGCGGCGGCGCCGCCGTGGTGTTCGGCGGCACAGGCGGCGAGGCGCTCGCGGATCTGGCGCGCGGCATCCTGGGCCGCCTTGCCGTTCAGGTCGGCACCGGTCGAAGCCGCCGTGGCCGAGGTGTTGGCGACCTTGCTGGTGTCGGTGGCTGACAGGCGAATGCGCTCATAGTTGACGCCCAGCTCGTGCGCCACGACCTGCGCCACCTTGGTGTTCAGGCCCTGGCCCATCTCGGTGCCGCCGTGGTTGACCAGGATCGAACCGTCCACGTAGACATGCACCAGGGCACCGGCTTGGTTCATGTGCTTGATATTAAAACTGATGCCGAACTTGACCGGCGTGAGCGCGATGCCGCGCTTGAGCATCGGGCTAGAGGCGTTGAAGGCCATGATGGCATCGCGTCGCGCCTGGTAGTCGCTGCTGGCTTCGAGCTGGTCCACCAGTTCATGGATCACGTTGTCGGTCACGGTCTGGCGGTACGGCGTGACGTTGCGCTCGTCCTTGCCGTAGAAGTTGGCACGACGCACCGCCAGCGGATCCTTGCCGAGCCTGCGCGCGACGCTGTCCAGGATGTATTCGATCGCGATCGCGCCCTGCGGGCCACCGAAGCCGCGAAACGCGGTGTTGCTCTGCGTGTTGGTCTTGCCGCTGAAGCCGTGCATGGCCACCTCGGGCAGCCAGTAGGCGTTGTCGAAGTGGCAGATTGCGCGCGTCATGACTGCGCCCGATAGGTCTGCTGAGAATCCCGCATTGGAGACCATCTGCAGGGCCGCGCCGAGGATGCGGCCCTCGTCGTCGTAGCCGATGTCGTACTCATACCAGAAGCCATGGCGCCGGCCCGTGATCAGGAAGTCGTCGTCGCGGTCGACGCGCAGCTTGACCGGCTTTTGCAGGGCCCGTGCCGCAATCGCCGCGATGCAGGCGAATTGGGCCGACTGCGATTCCTTACCGCCAAAACCGCCACCCATGCGGCGGCACTCGACCAGCACGGCGTGGGCCTGCACGCCCAAGGCGTGGGCCACCAGGAACTGCATTTCGCTCGGGTGCTGGGTCGAGCAGTGGATGTGCATGCCGCCGTCCTCGCGCGGCGAGGCATAGCTGATCTGGCCTTCCAGGTAGAACTGCTCCTGGCCGCCGACGTCGAGGCTGCCGGTGAGGCGGTGCGGTGCGGCGGCGATCGCGGCCTTGACATCGCTTTCATCCTGGCCCGAGGTGCTGCGCACCAGCTGCATCGGCGGCACCACGTACTGGCCCTTCTCGTGCGCCTGGCGCGGCGTCAGCATCGGCTCTGCGCCTTCCACGTGCGTCATCTTTTTGGCCAGCGCGGCGGCTCGGCGCGCCTGGTCGCGCGTCTCCGCGACGACGACGAATATAGGCTGTCCTAGATAGCCGATCTCTTTGTCTGCCAGAATGGGATTGTCGTGGATCGGGAAACCGCAGTCATTCTGACCAGGGATATCGCTGGCTGTAAGCACGCTGACTACGCCCGGCATGGCGCGCACGGCGTCGAGGTCGATCTCCAGCAGTCGGCCAGCGGCCACTGGCGACAGGCCGAGCGCGCAGTGCAGGGTGCCGGCCAGTTCGGGCAGGTCGTCGACATAGGGCGCGCTGCCGGTGACGTGCAGTGCCGCCGATTCGTGCGGGCGACCGATGCCCACACGCACGCCCTGTTCCAGGGCCTTGGCTTCGGCGCCAGGGTTGAAGCGCTGCTCCAGGTTCTGTTGATAGTCCGCGAACGGGACGGCGGTGCGCAGCAGGTGTTCGGCGATGGGCTGGTTCATGTCTTGTCTCCTGGTATCTGTGGCTCAGGCCGCGGCGTGCGGCATCACGCTGAACACGTTGGTGGCATGCGGCTCGAGCGGCGCGCCCGGGCGCGTTTCCAGCCACAGGCGCTGCAGCAGGTTCTGCGCCACCTGCAGGCGGTACTGGTCGCTGGCGCGCATGTCGGTCATGGGCGTGAAGTCCCGCGCCAGCGCGTCCTGCGCGGCGCGCACCGTCTCCTGGGTCCAGGCCTGGCCCAGGATGACGGCCTCGGCCTGGGCGGCGCGCTTGACGATGGCCGCCATGCCGCCGTAGGCCAGGCGAATGGCGGTGACCTTCTCGCCCTCGAGCTCGATCGCCATGCCGGCGCACAGGGCCGAGATGTCGCAGTCGAAGCGCTTGCTGATCTTGTAGCCGCGCACCTGGCGCCGGAAGGCGGCGTCGGGCACCACCATGGCCTGCACGAATTCGCCTTCCTCGATGGCGTTCTTCATGTAGTCCAGATACAGCTCCGGCAGCGGCAGGCGGCGCACGCGCTCGCCCTTGCGCAGTTCGACCTCGGCGTCGAGCGCCATCAGGATCGGGGGCGAGTCGCCGATGGGCGAGCCGTTGGCGATGTTGCCGCCCATGGTGCCGGCGTGCCGGATCGGGACCGAGGCAAAGCGCAGCCAGACGTCCATCAGCGCCGGAGCGCGGCGCACCAGGGCGCGCCAGGCGTCTTCCAGCGAAGCGGCGGCGCCGATCCACAGCGCCTCGCCGCGCTGCTCGACGACGCGCAGCTCGGCCACGTCCCCGACGTAGATCAGGTCGCCGACGTCGCGGAACGCCTTGTTCACCCACAGGCCGACGTCGGTGGCGCCGGCCACCAGGCGTGCCTGCGGCCTGGCGACGCGCAGTTCCGCCAGTTCGTCCACCGTGCGCGGTGCGTGGAAATGGTCGGTACGCGGCCCCTCGGGTGTCTGCAGCGTGGCCGTGTAGTGCAGGGACGGCGCGCGCTGCAGCTCCAGCAGCGCGCCGATGACGGGCTGGCGATCCAGCCGCACGGCCGGCAGGTCGAACATGCGCTGGCCGGCGTCCAGGATCGGTCGGTAGCCGGTGCAGCGGCACAGGTTGCCCGACAGGGCGTCGGCCAGTTGCTGGCGCGAGGGCCGGGTGGCGTGCTCGGCGAGCTCGCCATACGCGCCGCCATCATCGGCCACCTGTGGCGCCGCCGGATGCACGCTCGCCTGCTGGTGCTGCTCGTAGACGTCCCACAGCGACATCACGATGCCGGGCGTGCAGAAGCCGCACTGCGAGCCGTGGCAGTCCACCATGGCCTGCTGCACCGGGTGCAGGCTGGCGTCGTCGCTCTTGCCCATGGCCTGCAGGTCCTCGACCGTGAACAGGGCCTTGCCGTCCAGCGTCGGCAGGAACTGGATGCAGGCGTTAACGCTGGACAGCTGCAGTTCCCCGTTGCCGTCGAGCTCGCCCACCACCACGGTGCAGGCACCGCAGTCGCCTTCGTAGCAGCCTTCCTTGGTGCCGGTGCGGCCGCGGTTCTCGCGCAGCCAGTCGAGCACGGTGCGCGTGGTGTGGACGTCGGACACCGTGGTCAGCTGCCCCTGATGGAAGAAGCGAACCGGACGGGTGGTGGAGCTGGTTTGATCGGTCATGACTTGTCTCGCAATATCCTTGTGGCTGCCCTGGCCCTGCCAGGCGGGCATGCCCAATGATGCGTGCCGTGAGCGGGCCTGGCATACCGCTGATTTCATACTGCATATGTCCATGCCGGTATGAATAGAGGGTTAACCCGCGACTTTGCGGGCTGGCGATCAGGAAACCGGCGGCTGGGGCGGGAAATCCCGGAGCAGCTGGGCCACGGTGGCGACGGCGATGATCTCGGGTTCCTTGCCGACGATGCCCGGAATGCCGATGGGCGAGGTGATGCGCGCCTGTTCTTCGTCGGAGAAGCCGCGGGCCGTCAGGCGGTGACGAAAGGTCGCCCACTTGGTCTTGCTGCCGATGAGGCCGATGTAGGGCAGGTCGTCCTGCCGGCGCAGTCGTTCGAGACAGGCGATCACGATGTCCAGGTCCTCGGCGTGGCTGAAGCTCATGATCAGCACCCGGCTGCCGGGCGCGACGTCATCGACTGCAGCCTCGACCGGCTCGCTGAAGTCGGTGCGCACCTGGCTGGGCAGGTCGTCCGGGAACACGCCGTCGCGGCTGTCGATCCAGTGCACGGCATAGGGCAGGGTGGCGAGCAGGTGCACGATGGCCTCGCCCACGTTGCCGCCGCCGAACAGCGCCACCGGCGCCAGCTTCGGCGCCAGGCGCTGGCGCAGTGCCGGCGCGTCGCCGACGCCGATGCGCGCAAAGCGCGTGAACACCACGCCGCCGCAGCACTGGCCCAGCGCCGGGCCGAGCGGATAGCGCCGCACCTCGCCTGGCGCCGGCGCGCCGGCACGGCCGGCCAGCATGGCGCGGGCGTCGGCCATGACCATGTATTCGAGGTTGCCGCCGCCGATGGTGCCCGAGATCGCATCGGGCCAGATCACCATCCAGGTGCCGGTGCCACGCGGCACCGAACCCCTGGTCTCGGCAACCTCGACCAGCACGCCGTCGCCGTGCGGCAGGCGGGCCAGGCAGTCTTCAAGTGCGGCGGTGGTGCTCATGTCCTGATTGTGCGCGCACGCGACCGTGCCGACATTCGCGTTCGCTTATGAACTCCATGGCCGACGCGCCCCGGCGCCGGTGCCGGCTCAGAGCGTCTTCACCAGCACCTGGCTCTTGCGGTCCCAGTTGTACTTGCGCTTGCGCGCCTCGGGCAGCCAGTCCGGATCGACCTGGCGGAAGCCGCGCTTGAGGAACCAGTGCATGGTGCGCGTGGTGAGCACGAAGATGCTGGCCAGCCCCTGGGTGCGGGCGCGCTGCTCGATGCGCTTGAGGATGCGTTCGCCGTCGCCCTGGCCCTGGCTGTCGGGCGACACCGTGAGCGCCGACATCTCGCCCGTGCGCCCTTGCGGGTAGGGGTAGAGCGCGGCGCAGGCGAAAATCACGCCGTCGTGCTCGAGCACGGTGTAGTTGCCAATGTCGCGCTCGATCTCGGTGCGGTTGCGCTTGACCAGGGTGCCGTCCTTTTCGAACGGATCGATCAGCGCCAGGATGGCGCCGACGTCGTCGACCGAGGCCTCGCGCAGGCTTTCCAGCTTCTCGTCCACCACCATGGTGCCGATGCCGTCGTGCATGTAGATCTCCAGCAGCACGGCGCCGTCGGTGGCATAGGGCAGGATGTGGCTGCGCTCGACGCCGTGCTCGCAGGCGTTGACGCAGTGGCGCAGGTAGAAGCTCTCGTCGGTCGGCTGCTCGGGCCGCGGCAGACGCGCCAGCAGGGCGCGCGCGTCGGCCAGCGGGATCTCGGTGTCGATCGGGTTGTCGTCGGTCGCCGGCTCGGCTGGACGCACGCGGATGCCGGGGCGTTCGGTCAGGAAGATCAGCTTGTCCGACTGCAGGGCAATCGCCACCGAGGTCGCCACTTCCTCCATCGACAGGTTGAAGGCCTCGCCGGTGGGCGAGAAGCCGAACGGCGAGAGCAGCACCATGGCACCGGCGTCCAGCGCGTGGCGGATGCCGGCGGCGTCGACCTTGCGCACCACGCCGGTGTTGCGGAAGTCGACGCCGTCGATGATGCCCAGCGGCCGCGCGGTGATGAAGTTGCCCGAGACGATGCGCACGCGCGAACCCGCCATCGGCGTGTTGGGCAGGCCCTGGCTGAAGGCGGCCTCGATTTCGAACATCAGCTGGCCGGCGGCTTCCTGCGCAGACACCAGTGCCTCCTCGTCGGTGATGCGCATGCCGTGCGAATAGCGCGCCGGGTGTCCCTTGGCCTCGAGCTTTTTCGTCACCTGCGGACGAAAGCCGTGGATCAGCACGACCTTCACGCCCATGCTCTGGATCAGCGCCAGGTCGGTGGCGATCGCTCCCAGCTTGCCGGCCGCGATCGCCTCGCCCACCATGCCGACCACGAAGGTCTTGCCGCGGTGCATGTGGATGTAGGGCGCGACCGACCGGAACCAGGGGACGAAGGTGAAGTCGAAGACGGTGGTCATGCGCGGGTTGGCGCCGGCTCGGCGCGGCGGCGGTGGGTGGCAAGCAGCAAGTGTAGCCAGCTGGAGCTGGCGCGCCGGCGCGTTTCGGCCCGCGCCATGGCCTGCGGGTTAGGGCAACGCTGAACAAGTCCCTCGCGCGCTGCGCATCCCTGCCTGCGGCGGTCTGCGGCGTTGCAAATGCTCGCGAGCTGCGGCTATTGCTGCGCTTCGCCCTTGCAGGGCGCGGGCCCGCCAGAGTCGGGCCCTCTTCGTGCCGTCCAGCGCTGCGCAGGCAGCGCTGGAGCCGCGGCACTCAGCCTTGCATCCCATCCCCAGGCAGGGCGCGCCGCATCACGGGGATTTATTCAGCGTCGCCTTGGGGTTGTTGCGACCGGGCGCTCGCCAGGCGCCGATAGACGGTCGCACGGCTGATGCCCAGGGCCTTCGCTGCCTCGGCCACCCGGCCGCCGGCCTCGCGTACGGCCTGGTGGATGATCTCGATCTCCAGCGTCCGCAGCGAGGGGCGGGGCTCGTGCGCCGCGGCGGGCCGGGCCGGCACGGCACGGCCGCCGGCGGTCGGTGTCAGCCGCGCCGCGACGCGCACGCGCAGCCCCGACCACAGCGGCACGGTGCGCGATTCGCCGCGATGCGCGAGGTCGAACAGCTCCGGCCAGGGCAGGGCGAACAGCGTCTCGGCGTGCAGCGGACCGTGGGCAAGTTCGTCCAGGGCTGGCAGCATCTGCCGCGCGGCGCGATTGCTGCCGGTCACGCAGCCGTCGCCGTCCAGACACAGCAGGCCGTTGCCGTGGCCGCCGCTGACCTGCCAGCCGTCGGGCCAGGCCAGGTGCAGCTGCAGCCGGTGCGGACGGGCCAGCACCAGCGCCTCTTCGATCTGGGATGCCGTCTGCGCCACCAGGTGCCTGAGCTCCGGCCGTTCGGGGGCCTGCACGCCGGTGACGTCCACCATGCCGATGCATTCGCCGGCGGGGCCGAACACCGGGGCGCCGGCGCAGCTGTAGACGCTGGTGTCGCGAAAGAAATGCTCGCCCCGGTGCAGCCAGACGGGGGTGCGCTCGTCCAGCGCGGCGCCGATGGCGCTGGTGCCGATGCTGCCTTCCGACAGGTCGACGCCGACGCGCGCGATGGCGTGGGCGTGCCGGTTGCGGTGGTCGATGCGGCCCGCCGTGCCCAGCACCACGCCTTGCGCATCGGTGAGCAGGGCGAAGTAGTGGATCGGCGCGATGTTGGCCGCCAGCCGCTGCAGGGCCGGTCGCGCGGTCGCCAGCAGGGCTGCATGGACCTCAGCCGTGCGCGCCTGCGTGCCGGCCGAGACCGGCGCGAACGCAATGGCGTGCTCCGGGTGGGCGCCGCGCGCCAGGCAGCGCTGCCAGCTTTCGACGATCCAGGCCCGATCGGCCCAGGCGGCGTGCAGCGGCGCCGTGGCCGGCGCGCCGTCGACGATCACGGCCTGCCGGATGCGGGCGATCTGTTCGAGCCGGGTGCCGTGGTCCATGGTGGTTCGCGAAACTGCCGGTGGTGCCGGTCCGGGGGCCGTCGCCTCGATTCGGGAAGCCGGGTTGAAATCGAACCGGAGCGAGGGTTTTCCCGGGATGAATCTGGAAGGCTTGTCTGAAGAATAAGGCAATTTCCGAAATTCATCCTTTTGGGTACGTCTCGCAGAGGGGCCGATGCAAACCACACCCGAGGTCGGTGACGGGGGGACGGGCGCCGCACAGCCGACCGGTTCGCTGCGCGCCCGGTGGCGCGGCAGGCGCGCGCTTGCGGCCTGCGCACAGCTCGGCCTGGCAGGGTGGGCCGGCAGCGCCCTGGCTCAGGAGCCGCCTGCGGCGGCCAGCCTGCCGGAGGTCACGGTCTCGGTGCCGGCTGGCGAGGTGCCGAGCTTCCAGGTGCCGGGTTCCGTCGATCGCGTGGACGGCGAGGCGCTGCGCAGCGACCAGTTCCAGGTCAACCTGTCCGAGGGCCTGGGTGCGGTGCCAGGCCTGCTGGTGCGCAACCGGTCCAACTACGCCCAGGACCTGCAGCTGACGGTGCGCGGCTTCGGCGCGCGCTCGACCTTCGGCGTGCGGGGCGTGCGACTCTACGTGGACGGCATTCCCGCCACCCTGCCGGACGGCCAGGGCCAGACCTCGAACATCGACCTCGGCTCGGTCGATCGGGTCGAGGTGTTGCGCGGACCGTTTTCGGCGCTGTACGGGAATTCCTCCGGCGGCGTGCTGCAGGTGTTCACCGAGGAGGGCAGCGGCCCGCCGGCGCTGGACGTGTCGGCTGCCGCTGCCAGCTTCGGCAGCTGGCGCAGCGGCTTCAAGCTGGGTGGCAGCAGCGGCCGCTGGAGCTACCTTCTCAGTGGCAGCCACTTCCAGACCGACGGCTGGCGCGCCCACAGCCGCGCCCGGCGCGACCTGTTCAATGCGAAGTTCGGCCTCGACCTGGGCGGCGGCAACAGGCTGAGCCTGGTGGCCAATCACGTCCGGGTGCGGGCCCAGGACCCGCTGGGCCTGGACGCCGAGCAGCTGCACCGCGATCCGCGCCGCGCCAGCGCCGCGCTGGCGGACCAGTACGACACGCACAAGGACGTCGAGCAGACCCAGCTGGGCCTGAGCTGGGAACAGCACCTGGGCCGCCAGAGCACGCTGCGGCTGATGGCCTACGCCGGGCGGCGCGACATGCTGCAGTTGCTGTCGATTCCGGTGGCGCCGCAGCGCAATCCGACGCATTCCGGCGGCGTGGTCGGTTTCGCGCGCGACTACGCCGGCGCCGACCTGCGCTTCGGCACGCGCGGCGAGCTGGCGGGCCGCCCCTACGATCTGGTGGCGGGGCTGGCCTGGGACGAGCTGCGCGAGCGCCGGCGCGGCTACGAGAACTTCGTCGAGCCCGATGGGGTCGCCCAGCTGGGCGTGGTCGGCGCGCTGCGACGCAACGAGCGCAACCGGGTGGGCAATCTCGATCCCTACCTGCAGCTGGGCTGGCAGCCGAGCGAGCCGTGGCGACTGGAGTTGGGCCTGCGACGCAGCCGCGTGCGCTTCTCGTCGCGCGACCATTACATCGTCGGGCCCAACGGCGACGACAGCTACGCCGCGCACTATCGCAAGCTGCTGCCCACCGCCTCGCTGCGCTGGCAGCCCGGCCGCGACCTGGCGCTGTATGTCTCGATGGGGCGCGGCTTCGAGACGCCGACGCTGAACGAGCTGGCCTACCAGGCCGGTGGCGCCGGCGGCGTCAACACCGAGCTCGGGCCGGCGCGCAGCAGCAACCTGGAGCTCGGCCTGAAGGCGCGCGTGGGCGGCGGCCTGCTGACGGCCGCGGTGTTCCTGATCGATGCGCGCGGCGAGATCGTCACCCACACCAACATCGGCGGCCGCTCGACCTACCAGAACGTGGGCCGCACGCGACGCCGCGGGCTGGAGCTGGCCTGGGACCACGAAAGCGCCGGGCACTGGCGCACCCAGATCGCCTACACCCTGCTCGATGCGCGCTACCGCGAGCCGTTCTGCTCGCCCATGCCGTGCACGCCGGCCAGCCAGGTGGCGGCCGGCAACCGCATTCCCGGCATCGCGCGCCAAGTGCTCCATGCCGGCCTGGGCTGGATGCCGCCGCAGGGCTGGCACGCCGGCGCGGCGCTGCAGGTTCTCTCCGGCGTCTACGCCAACGACCGCAACACCGCGCGCGCGCCCGGCCATGGCCTGCTGTCGCTGCATGCGGGCTACCGGCGGCAGGTCGGCAGCTGGCGCCTGTCGGCCTTTGCGCGCGTCGACAACGCGCTCGATCGCCGTGCCGTCGGCTCCGTGATCGTCAACGAGGGCAATGCGCGCTACTTCGAACCGGCGCCCGGGCGCAACTGGACGCTGGGCCTGAGTGCGGTCCATGCGTTCTGAATGGCGCCGGTCCGGCCACCCCACTCGATCGAACCCACCAGCCAGAAGGAGACACCCATGAGAAAGTCCATCATTGCCCTCACGTTTGCAAGCGCCGGGCTGATGCTGGCCTGCACGCCGGCACTGGTCCAGCACCAACCGGCGGCCCAGGTGGACGCCGGGTTCATTCAGGACAACGTCCGACGCGGCACGCCCGACTGGCCGGCGGTGGGTGTCGACCACGGTGAGACCCGCTTCAGCCGCCTGCAGCAGATCAACGCCGGCAACGTCGGCCAGCTGGGGCTGATGTGGTCCTACGACCTGGAGAGCACGCGCGGCGTCGAGGCCACGCCGCTGGTGGTCGACGGCGTGATGTACGTCAGCGCCGCCTGGAGCGTGGTGCACGCCATCGACGCCCGCACCGGCCGGCGGCTCTGGACCTTCGACCCCGGCACCGACAAGGAGGCCTGGGGCTACAAGGGTTGCTGCGACGTCGTCAACCGCGGCGTCGCGCTGTGGAAGGGCCGGGTCTACGTGGCGGCGTTCGACGGCCGGCTGATCGCGCTCGACGCCGCCAGCGGCAAGCCGGTGTGGGAGCGCAACACCTTCGAGGGGCAGCGGGGCAGCTACACCATCACCGGCGCGCCGAGAATCGTCAACGGCAAGGTGATCATCGGCAACGGCGGCGCCGAATACGGCGTGCGCGGCTACGTCACCGCCTACGACGCCGAGACCGGCAAGCAGGCCTGGCGCTGGTTCGTGGTGCCGGGCGACCCGGCGCAGCCGTTCGAGAACGAGGCCATGGCCCGGGCGGCGCAGACCTGGGATCCGGCCGGCAAGTGGTGGGAGGTCGGCGGTGGCGGCACGGTCTGGGATTCGATCGTGTTCGATCCCGAGCTGAATCTGCTTTACCTGGGCACCGGCAACGGCTCGCCCTGGGCGCGCGACAAGCGCAGCCCGGCCGGCGGTGACAACCTCTACCTGGCGTCCATCGTGGCCCTCGATCCGGACACCGGCGAATACCGGTGGCACTACCAGGAAACGCCGGGCGACAACTGGGACTTCACCTCGACCCAGCCGATGATCCTGGCCGACCTCACGATCGACGGCAAGCCGCGCAAGGTGATCCTGCACGCGCCCAAGAACGGCTTCTTCTTCGTCATCGACCGCACCAACGGCCAGTTCATCTCGGCGAAGAACTTCGTCGACGTCAACTGGGCCAGCGGCTATGACCCGCAGGGCCGGCCGATCGAGAACCCGGCGGCGCGCGATGGCGGCAAGGTGTTCGACATCCGGCCCAGCGCCTACGGCGCCCACAACTGGCATCCGATGTCGTTCAACCCGCAGACCGGCCTGGTCTACCTGCCGGCGCAGCACGTGCCGCTGGGCCTGATGGACGACAAGAACTGGTCGCCCAACCAGCCGGCGCCGGGTGTTGCCATGTCCGGCCGCGGCTGGAATCTGGCGCGCGTGCCGAGCGCGTCCGAGACCCGGCCCATGGGCCGGCTGCTGGCCTGGGATCCGGTGGCGCAGAAGGAGGCCTGGCGGGTCGAGCACGTCTCGCCCTGGAACGGCGGCACGCTGACCACGGCAGGCAACCTGGTGTTCCAGGGCACGGCCGATGGGCGCATGGTGGCCTACGACGCCAGCAGCGGCCAGAAGCTGTGGGAGACGCCGACCGGCACCGGCGTCGTCGCCGCCCCGTCGACCTATCTGATCGACGGCAAGCAGTATGTGTCGGTTGCCGTCGGCTGGGGCGGGGTCTACGGCCTGATGAACCGGGCCTCGGAGCGCCAGGGGCCGGGCACGGTGTTCACCTTCGCCCTGGGCGGCAAGGCCGCCATGCCGGAGTTCGTCGCCTATCGCAACACCCGCCTGCTGCACGGCGTCCCGTATGACGCGACGAAGATCGAGGCCGGTGGCGGCGTCTACCTGGCCAACTGCCTGTTCTGCCACGGCGTGCCGGGTGTCGATCGCGGGGGCGCGATTCCGAACCTCGGCTATTCCGACGCATCGGTGATCGCGAACCTCGACCGATACGTGTTCGATCGCGCCTCGGCCGAGCGCGGCATGCCCAACTTCACCGGCCAGCTGAACCAGGATGACGTGGCGGCCCTGAAGGCCTTCATCCAGGGCACGGCCGACTCGGTGCGCGCGGCCAGCAAGTAAGGGCTGGCGCGGGCGGGCCAGCGCGCGCCCGCATCCGTGGGCTGCACGAGCCTGTGCCTGGTGATCGCCGGGAGAACTCGCAGTAGCCTGAGACTGACGCGGGTCTCCGATAGGGCGCCGCTGGTTGTTAGCTCTTGTTCTTCAAGAGGTCACGCCGAAGGCTGGCTCTACGTGGCGGCGGTGCTGGACCTGTACTCGCGCCGCATCGTGGGCTGGTCGATGCAAGAGAGCATGACCTCGCAACTCGTGGTGGACGCACTGATGATGGCCGTGTGGCGTCGCGGCAAGCCGGTGGCCTTGCTGCATCATTCGGACCAGGGCAGTCAATACACCAGTGCACACTTCCAGCGACTGCTGCGCGAGCAGGGCATCACATGCAGCATGAGCAGGGCCGGCGAGGTCTGGGACAACTCGGCCATGGAGAGCTTCTTCAGTTCAATGAAGACCGAGCGCACGGCCAGGAAGGTGTATCGAACGCGAGGGCAAGCCCGCGCTGACGTGTTCGATTACATCGAGCGCTTCTACAACCGGATGCGCCGGCATTCGACGCTGCGCTACGTCAGCCCCGTACAGTTCGAGCAAGCTCAAAAAGCTTAGGTCGGTGTCAACAAAACCGGCAGCAGCCCAGCAGCCCAATGAGCGTCACGACAGCAGCGCGGATCTATCGCTGCCTTCAACTGGCCCTGACAGGGGCCTGCACGCGCTCACGCACGCGCCTTGGCTTTCTCAATTTGAGAATATTCCTTTCACTAGGGGCAAATCAAGGGTTTGTCCTAGGTGCATTACGGCCGCCAGTTCCAAGAATGGAAGGGTTACCCACCGAGCATCAACCCACACGACAAGGAGACGCCCGCGATGAAAGTAGAGCTCAAGGTCAACGGCAAGGCGGTCAGCGCCGACGTGCCGCCCAATACGCTGCTGGTGCAGTTCATCCGCGAGCACCTGCGCCTCACCGGCACGCACGTGGGCTGCGACACGGCGCAGTGCGGCGCCTGCACGGTGATTGCCGACGGCCGCTCGATCAAGTCCTGCAACACCCTGGTGGCGCAGATGCAGGGCGCCGACATCACCACCATCGAGGGCGTGGCTGCCGCCGACGGCACGCTGCACCCGGTGCAGGCCGCGTTCAAGGAACAGCACGGCCTGCAGTGCGGCTACTGCACGCCCGGCATGGTGATGAGCACGATCGACCTGCTGAAGGACCACCCCCAGGCCAGCGAGCGGGAGATCCGCGAGCTGCTGGAAGGCAACCTGTGCCGCTGCACCGGCTACCAGAACATCGTCAAGGCCGTGCAGGCCGCCCAGCAGGCCATGGGCGCCTGAGGCCACCGAAAAGGAGACACACACCATGGGTGCCAACGAATTTGCCAAGCTGCCGCACATCGGCGAGTCGATGAAGCGCAAGGAGGACGTGCGCTTCCTCACCGGCGTGGGCAACTACACCGACGACGTTGTCGAGGCGAACCAGAAATACGCGGCTTTCGTGCGCTCGCCGCACGCACATGCCATCGTCAAGAACGTCGACACCGCCGCCGCCGCCGCCATGCCCGGCGTGGCGCGCATCTTCACCGGCAAGGACATCGAGGGCAAGATGGGCGGGCTGCCCTGCGGCTGGCTGATCAGCAACCCCGACGGCTCGCCGATGAAGGAGCCGCCACACCCGATCCTGGCCATCCACAAGGTACGCTACGTCGGCGACCACGTCGCCATGGTGGTGGCCGACACGCTGCAGCAGGCCAAGGACGCGGCCGAGGCGGTCGAGGTCGACTACGAGGTGCTGGGCGCCGTGATCGACATGAAGAAGGCCAAGGACGGCCCGGCACTGCACGACGAAGCGCCCGACAACCACTGCTACAAGTGGACGCTGGGCGACAAGGCGGCGGTGGACGCTGCCTTTGCCACGGCCGCGCATGTCACGAAGCTGGACATCACCAACAACCGGCTGATTCCCAACGCCATGGAGCCGCGCGCCGTCAACGCCAGCTACAACCGCGCCACCGACGAGTCGGTGCTCTACGTGGCCAACCAGAACCCGCACGTCGAGCGCCTGCTGATGACGGCCTTCGTGCTGCAGTGGCCCGAGCACAAGGTGCGCGTGATCGCGCCCGACGTCGGCGGCGGCTTCGGCTCCAAGATCTTCCTCTACGCCGAGGACGTGGCCGCCACCTGGGCCGCCAAGCAGCTCAACTGCGCGGTCAAGTGGACGGCCGAGCGCAGCGAATCCTTCGTCAGCGACGCGCATGGGCGCGACCACATCACGCACGCCGAAATGGCGATGGACAAGGACGGCAAGTTCCTGGCCATGCGCGTGCATACCGACGCCAACCTCGGTGCCTACCTGTCGACCTTTGCCTCCAGCGTGCCGACCATCCTGTACGGCACGCTGCTGGCCGGTCAGTACACCACGCCCCAGATCTATGTCGAGGTCGACGGCTGGTTCACCAGCACGGCGCCGGTCGACGCCTACCGCGGCGCCGGCCGGCCCGAGGCCGCCTACCTGATCGAGCGCCTGGCCACGCGCTGCGCCTGGGAGCTGGGGCTGTCGCAGGATGAGATCCGCAAGCGCAACTTCGTCACCCAGTTTCCCTACCAGACGCCGGTGGCGCTGCAGTACGACACGGGCGACTTCCATGCCTGCATGAACGAGTCGCAAAAACTGGCTGACGTCGCCGGCTTCGAGGCACGCCGCCAGGCCAGCGAGGCCAAGGGCCTGAAGCGCGGCATCGGCTACTCCAGCTACATCGAGGCCTGCGGCCTGGCGCCGTCCAACATCGCGGGCGCCCTGGGCGCGCGCGCCGGCCTGTTCGAGGCCGGCGAGGTGCGCGTGCACCCGACGGGCAGCGTCACCGTGTTCACCGGCTCGCACAGCCACGGCCAGGGGCACGAGACGACGTTTGCCCAGGTGGTGGCGGCGCGGCTGGGGATCGACCCGAGCCAGGTCGACATCGTGCACGGCGACACCGGCCGCATCCCGTTCGGCATGGGCACCTACGGCAGCCGCTCGCTGGCCGTCGGCGGCTCGGCCATCATGCGGGCGCTGGACAAGATCGAGGACAAGGCCAAGAAGATCGCCGCGCATCTGATGGAGGCCTCGGACGCCGACATCGAGTTCTCCGGCGGCGAGTTCAAGGTCAAGGGCACGGACAAGAAGATCCCGTTCGCCCAGGTGGCGCTGACCGCCTACGTGCCGCACAACTACCCGCTCGACAAGC
>CAYRHV010000024.1:0-16845 GCA_964424045.1 uncultured Ottowia sp.
GCCTCGCAGGCCACTTCGTCGCCCACCATGGCCTTGCAGTTGAAGCGATAGATGCCGGCGCGCGCGCGGTCCAGCGCGGCGTGCAGGATGAGCTGGTCGCCGGGCTCGACCGGGCGCTTGAAGCGCGCTCCATCGATGCCCACGAAGTAGAACACCTGGTCCTCGCGCAGCGCGATGCCCTCGGTCTCGAACGACAGCAGGGCGCAGGTCTGGGCCATGGCCTCGAGCATCAGCACGCCGGGCATCACCGGGCGCGTCGGGAAGTGCCCGGTGAAGAAGGGCTCGTTCACCGTCACGTTCTTGATCGCCCGCAGCGTCTTGGCCTCGAGGTCGATGTCGAGCACGCGATCCACCAGCAGGAAGGGATAGCGGTGCGGCAGCTTGTCGAGGATGCGGTGAATGTCCATCATGGCGAATGCTTCTTTTCTGATAGCTTCTGGCGCAGATTTCATCCGCGCATCAAGGGCATTTTACGTGCCGTCGTCGTTTGCGAGCCGGCTCTCGAGGCGCCTGACGCGTTCGCGCAGGGCATGGATGTTCTTCAGCGTGGCGGCGTTCCTTTCCCAGTTCGCATTCTCGTCGAGCGGAAAGAAGCCGGTGTAGTGGCCGGGCCGGAGGATCGAACGCGTCACGATCGAGGCCGCGGAGACGTGCACGTGGTCGGCAATCGTCAGGTGGCCGAGGATCATGCCGGCGCCGCCGACCGTGCAGTGCGCGCCGATGCGGGCGCTGCCGGCGACGCCGACACAGCCGGCCATCGCCGTGTGCCGGCCGATGTGGCAGTTGTGGCCGATCTGGATCAGGTTGTCGAGCTTGACGCCATCCTCGATCACGGTGTCGTCCAGCGCCCCGCGGTCGATACAGGTGTTGGCGCCGATCTCGACGTCGTCGCCGATGCGCACCGCGCCGAGCTGCTCGATGCGCACCCAGCGCCCGTCGTCCGGCGCGAAGCCGAAGCCGTCGCCGCCGATCACGGCGCCACTCTGCACCAGGCAGCGCGCCCCGATCACGCAGCCCTCGCCCACCGTGACGCGCTCGCACAGCACCGTCTGCGCGCCGATGCGCGCATCGCGCCCGATGAAGCACAGGGCGCCGATGCTGGCGCCGGGATCGATCTCGGCCCCCGCCTCCACCACCGCGCTCGGGTGGATGCCCGGGCGCGCTGCGCCGCCGTGCTCGCGCCGCCACAGCTGCGTGAGCCGGGCGAAATACAGGTGCGGATTGGCGGCGACGATGCAGTCGCCACGCGCGCGCGCCGCCGGCGCCAGCGGCGGCCCGACGATGATGCAGCCGGCCTCCGTACGCGCCAGCGTCGGCGCCAGGCGCGGGTCGACCAGGAAGCTCAGCTCGCTCGCGCCGGCGCGCTCCAGCGGCGCCAGGCGCGTGATGACCCGCTCCGGGTCGCCGTGCAGTTCGCCCCCGAGCGCCTCGACGATGGCTCCGACTCGCAGCGTCATGACGGGCTTCCGAGGAGGGCTCCCCCGCCCGTGCTCACTTGCCGCCGTCGAGCGCCTTGATCACCTGGTCGGTGATGTCCAGGCGCGGGTTGATGTAGACCGCCTCCTGGAAGATCGCATCGTATTTTTCGCTCTCGGCGATCTGGCGCACCACGCGGTTGGCGTGGTCGAGAATCTGCTGCAGCTCCTCCTGCTTGCGCGCGTTCAGGTCCTCCTGGAACTCGCGCCGCCGGCGCTGGAAGTCGCGATCCTGGTCGACCAGCTGGCGCTGCCGCGCGCTGCGCTGGCTCTCGCTCATGGTCAGGGCCTCGCGCTCGAAGCGCTCGGACGCGCTGGCCAGCGCCTGGCCGGCCTCGTCGATTTCCTTTTCGCGCCGGGAGAACTCCTGCTCCAGCTTGACCTGCGCCGCCTTCGCCGGGGCCGCCTCGCGCAGCAGGCGATCCGTATTGACAAAGCCGATGCGCGCGCCATCCTGCGCCACGGCGGCAGGACTCCACGCCAGCGCGCCCGAAGCGAGCGCCACCGCCAGGAAACGAAGGAACAGGGACATCAAAATGAGGTTCCGATCTGGAATTGGAATCGCTGGATTCTATCGCCCGGGCGCTTGCGCAGCGGCACCGCATAGGCGAAGCGCAGCGGCCCCAGCGGCGAAATCCAGCTCAGGCCGACGCCGGTCGAATAGCGCAGCCCGCTGCCGCTGATCTTGTCGTTCTCGCCGTACAGGCCGCCGGCGTCGAAGAAGCCGAACAGGCGCAGCGTGCGGTCGTTGCCGGCACCCGGAAACGGGGTGATGAACTCGGTGTTGAAGGTGACCTTGCGCGTGCCGCCGATGAAAGCGCCGGTGACGTCGCGCGGACCCAGCGTGTTCTGGTCGTAGCCGCGCACCGAGCCCAGGCCGCCGGAGTAGAAATTCTTGAACACCGGAAACGGACGGCCGCTGAGGCCCTTGCCCCAGCCCAGCTCGCCGTTGAAGGCCAGGGTGTACTGCTTGCTCAGCGGGATGTACTGCTGGTACTGGTAGCTGCCCTTGACGTAGCGTGCATCGCCCAGCAGGCCGAGTTCGCCCATCAGGCGCTGGTAGCGGCCCGAGTTGGGCGCCAGCGCGCTGTCGCGCGAATCGCGCGACCAGCCCAGGGTGAGCGGAAGCGCGTCGCTGGTGTAGCCGAAGCGCTCGGCATAGGCGAGGTAGGCGGCCGGGATGTTGGTGCCCGGCTTGATGCGCGTGCGCTCGGCGTTCAGGCCCACGTAGACGGTGTCGAGCTCGCTCACCGGCAGGCCGAACTTCAGGCCGGCACCCATGGTCACCAGGGTGTAATTGCCGCCCTGGTCCTCGTATGGCTTCTGCGTGCGGTAGTAGACGTCGACCGTGCGCGAAACGCCATCGGCGGTGAAGTAGGGGTCGGTGGCGCTCACCACCACGGTGCGGTTGTACTTGCCGGTGTTCAGCTGCAGGTCAAGCTGGTTGCCCGAGCCGAACACGTTGTCCTGCGACAGGCCGAAGGTGAACGACAGCTTCTCGGCCGACGAATAGCCGGCGCCGATCGAAATGTTGCCGGTCGGCTTTTCCTTGACCTCGACGTCGAGGTCGACCTGGTCGGGCGCACCCGCAACCTCGGCCGTGGAGATCGACAGCTCGGTGAAGTAACCCAGGCGATCGACCCGGTCGCGCGACAGGCGGATCTTCTCGGCGTCGTACCAGCTCGACTCGAACTGCCGGAACTCGCGCCGGATCACCTCGTCGCGCGTGCGCGTGTTGCCGTGGACGTTGATGCGTCGCACGTAGACCCGGCGCGCCGGCTGCGCGCGCAGCGTGATCGCCACGCGGTTCTCGGCCCGGTCCACGTCGGGCACGGCCTCGACGCTGGCAAAGGCGTAGCCATAGTTGCCGAAGTGGTCCGTGAAGGCCTTGGTGGTCTCGGCCACCTGGTCGGCGTTGTAGGGCTCGCCCGGCTTGATCGTCACCAGCGACTTGAATTCGTCCTCGCGATCGAGGAAATTGCCTTCCAGCGCCACGCTGGAGACCACGAAGCGCTCGCCCTCGGTGACGTTGACCGTGATGCCGATCGACTCCTTGTCGGGCGACATCGCCACCTGGGTGGAGTCGATCTTGAAGTCCAGGAAGCCGCGCGCCAAGTAGAACGAGCGCAGGGCCTCCAGGTCGGCGTTCAGCTTGCTGCGCGAATACTGGTCGCTCTTGGTGTACCAGGCGAGCCAGCCGCCGGTGTCGAGCTCGAACAGGTCCTTCAGGCGCGACTCGCTGAAGGCCTGGTTGCCGACGATGTGGATGTCCTTGATGCGCGCGGCCCGGCCCTCGACGAGGTTGAAGGTCAGGCGCACCTGGTTGCGTTCGAGCGGCGTCACCGTGGTCGTGACCTCGGCGCCGTACAGGCTGCGGTTGATGTACTGGCGCTTGAGCTCCTGCTCCGCGCGGTCGACCAGGGCGCGGTCGTAGGGCTGGCCGGCGGCCAGGCCGGCATCGCGCAACGCGCCCTGCAGCACCTCGTTGCTGAACTCCTTGTTGCCGGCGAACTCGACCGCCGAGACCGTGGGCCGCTCCTGCACGATCACCACCAGCACGTCGCCGCTGACCTCGAGCCGCACGTCGGCAAACAGGCCCAGGCCGAACAGGGCGCGGATCGCCGCCGCCCCCTTGTCGTCGTCGTAGGTGTCGCCCACGCGCACCGGCAGCGAAGCGAAGACCGTCCCCGGCTCGACCCGCTGCAGCCCCTCGACCCGGATGTCCCGCACCGTGAACGGGTCGACCGCCCAGGCCACCTGGGCCGCAAATGCCAGGGAAACCAGCGCCGCCACGGCGCGCCAGCGATATCGTTGGAACGAAGGATTCATGGGTGCTGCAAAGGCAGCGGCCCTGGCGGGCCGCGGTGAGGGTGGCGAGGGATGGTTCAGCCCAGTCGGTTGACGACGTCGTTGTACATCGCAATCGTCATCATGGCCACGAGCAGCGCCACGCCGACATATTGCAGCCGCTCCAGCCAGGCTCCGGCAACCGGCCTGCCCGTCACGGCTTCCCAAAGATAATACATCAGGTGCCCTCCATCCAGGACCGGCAGCGGCAGCAGGTTGAGCACGCCCAGACTGACGCTGATGAAGGCCAGGAAGCCGAGGTAGTAGGTCAATCCCAGGCTGGCCGACTTGCCCGCGTAGTCGGCGATCGCGATCGGCCCGCTCAGGTTGCGCAGCGAGACCTCGCCGATCACCATGCGACCCAGCAGGCGCAGCGACAGCGCCGAAACTTCCCAGGTGCGCTGCACGCCCGACCACAGGCCGTCGAGCGGGCCCAGCCGCACCAGCACCATCTCGGGCGTGCCGCCGACCATGGCGCCGATGCGGCCGATCGACCGGCCCTGATCCTCGACCACGTCGGGCTGCACGGCCAGGCTCAGCTGGCGGCCGTCGCGCACCAGCTCCCAGTCGCCGGGCAGCGGCCGGCCATCGCGCCCCAGCTCGCGAATGCGGTCGCGCAGCTGCTGGCCGTCGCCGATGGCCTGGGCACCGATGCGCAGCACGACGTCGCCCGGCTGCAGGCCGGCGCGCTCGGCCGCGCCCCCGGCCAGCACCTCGCCGATCACCGGGCGCGACAGCGGCGCCACGATGCCGATGTCGCGAAACAGCTGCGGATTCGGATCGCGGCCGCGCAGGGAGGACAGGGGCAGCACCAGCTCGCGCACACGCCCGCCATCAGGCCCGGCCGCCACCTCCAGCACCACGTCCTCGGCGTCCAGCGCGCCCCGCGTGAGCAGCCAGCGCAGGCTCTCGAACGAGGCCAGGGGCGCCAGTTCGTCACCGGCCAGGGCGCCGCTGCGCACCAGCTCGCCGCCCTGCAGCCCGGCCTGCTCGGCCAGCGAGCCGGCCACCGGCGTCGCCAGCACGGCACGCGGCTCCTGGACCCCGATCCAGCCCACGGTCGCGTAGAGCAGCACCGCCAGCACCAGGTTCGCCACCGGCCCGGCCGCGACCACCAGCGCACGCGAACGCAGCGGCTGGGTGTTGAAGGCACGCCCGCGCTCGGCGGCCGCAACCGGCGCCTCGCGCTCGTCCAGCATCTTCACGTAGCCGCCCAGGGGGATGGCGCCGATGACGAATTCGGTGTCCTGGCCGGGATGCTGGCGCCGCGGCCGGAAGCGCGCCAGCGCCGGACCGAAACCGATCGAGAAGCGCAGCACCTTGACCCCGCAGGCCACGGCCACGCGGTAATGGCCCCACTCGTGCACGGCGATCAGCACCGCCAGGGCGACGACGAAGGCAATCAGGGTGGTCAGCATGGCCCCGATTGTCGCTGCTCGAAGGCCGGCGCGCTGGCGTTCTGGAGATTCAGGCGCGGCAGGATTGCACGACCCGCTCCGCTTCGGCACGGGCCTGCTGGTCCAGCGCCAGCAGGGCCTCCAGGCTGCCCGGCGCCTCGGGTTGCACGCGCTCGAGCGTGGCGCGGCAGACCTGGTGGATCCGGTCGAAGCGCAGGCGCCGCGCCAGGAAGGCCGCCACCGCAACCTCGTTGGCGGCATTCAGCACGGCGCAGCTGCCCGGCGCCGCGCGCAGCGCCTCCCAGGCCAGCGCCAGGCCGGGATAGCGCGCCGCGTGGTCCCCGCTGTCGATGGCCTCGAAGCTGAGCCCCTGCAGGGTCCGGAAATCCAGCGGCTGGGCGCCCGAGCCCATGCGCTCGGGCCAGGCCAGGCCGTAGGCGATCGGCACCCGCATGTCGGGCGTGCCCAGCTGCGCCACCACCGAGGTGTCGCGATACTGCACCATCGAGTGGATCACGCTTTGCGGATGGATCACGACCTCGAGCTGCTCGGGCGCGACGCCGAACAGGTAGCGCGCCTCGATCACCTCCAGCGCCTTGTTCATCATGGTCGCCGAATCGACCGAGATCTTGCGTCCCATGACCCAGTTCGGGTGCGCGCAGGCCTCCTCCGGGGTGACGGCGCCCAGGGTCGCCACGGCGCGCGTGCGGAAGGGCCCGCCCGAAGCCGTGAGGATGATCTTGTCGATGCGCTGCGCCCAGGTGTCCGGCTGCTCCGGCAGCGACTGGAAGATCGCCGAATGCTCGCTGTCGATCGGCAGCAGGGTCGCCCCGCCCTCGCGCACGGCGCGCAGGAAGACCTCGCCGCCCACCACCAGGGCCTCCTTGTTGGCCAGCAGCAGGCGCTTGCCGGCCCACGCCGCCGCCAGGCAGGGCGCCAGGCCGGCGGCTCCGACGATGGCCGCCATCACGGCATCGACTTCGCTCCAGCCCGCCATCTGCTCGATCGCCGCCGCCCCGTGCTCGACCCGGGTTGGCAGCCCGCGCGCCCGAATGCCGCGCTCCAGCTCGGCCGCATGGGGCGCACTGGCCATGACCGCCAGGCGTGGCCGGAACTGCTCGCACTGCGCCAGCATGCGGTCGACCTGCGTCCCGGCGGCAAGCGCCACGACCTCGAAGCGCTGCGGATGGCGCGCCACCACGTCCAGGGTGCTGGTGCCGATGGACCCGGTCGAGCCCAGCACCGCCAGGCGCTGGCGCCTCACGCGCCGCCCCCGCCGCCCAGGCTGGTCAGCATCAGCGCCAGCGGCAGCGTCGGCAGCAGCGCATCGATGCGATCGAGCACGCCGCCGTGCCCCGGCAGCAGCTGGCTCGAATCCTTGACGCCGGCACTGCGCTTGACCAGCGACTCCATCAGGTCGCCGACCACGCTCATGGCGCACAGGAACAGCACGCCGGCAACCAGCAGCACCCAGCCGCCCTCGTGCAGCCGGGCGTAGAGGCTGGCGCTGCCCAGGTCCCGGGCCTGCTCCACGCGCAGCCAGACCAGCGCCACGGCCAGCACCCCGAGCATGCCGCTCCACACGCCCTCCCAGCTCTTGCCCGGGCTGATCGCCGGCGCCAGCTTGCGCCCACCGGTCAGGCGCCCGCCCAGGGCGCGGCCGCTGAAGTAGGCACAGATGTCGGCGACCCAGACCAGCACCAGGATCGAAAGCAGGAAATTGATGCCGACGCGGCGTGCCTGCGCCAGCGCCAGCCAGGCCAGCACCAGCCCGCCGACGCCGATCGCCCAGCGCAGCGCGCGCGGTAGCCCGGGCCAGCCGCCCACGCCACGCACCAGCAGCCAGCCGCCGCCCAGCACCCAGGCCAGGGCCGCGCCCAGCCACAGCAGCGGCAGCGGCCGCTCGACGGCGCCCAGCCACCACAGCCCCAGGCACAGCAGCGCGCACAGGACGCCGGTGGCCACGGCGCCGACGCCACCCGCGCCGTTGAGCCGCGCCCATTCCCAGGCGCCGGCGGCAATGAACAGCAGGCCCAGCCCGATGAATGGCACGGGCGTCGATGCCAGCAGCGCCGGCAGCAGGATCGCCAGCAGGACCAGCGCGGTGACGATGCGTTGCAGCAGCATGAAAAGTCGACCTCTCAGCCCGCCGCGACCGGGCGCGCGACCTGCTCGGAAGTCTGGCCGAAGCGGCGCTCGCGCGCGGCATAGGCGGCCAGCGCCTCGTCCAGCGCGGCGGCGTCGAAGTCGGGCCAGAGGCGGTCGCTGAAATAAAGTTCGCTGTAGGCGCACTGCCAGAGCAGGAAGTTGCTCAGGCGCTGCTCGCCACCGGTACGAATCACGAGGTCGGGATCGGGGACGTGGGCCAGCGCCATGGCGCGGCCCAGGCTGTCCTCGGTGATCGGCTCGCCGCGCGCCGCCAGCTGCGCCGCGGCCTGCACGATGTCCCAGCGGCCGCCGTAGTTGAAGCAGACGTTGAGCAGCAGGCGGGTGCCGGCCGCGGTGCCCGACTCCGCCTGCGCCAGCCCCTGCTGCAGCTTCGCCGACAGGCCGGCACGCTCGCCGACAAAGCGCAGGCGGATGCGGTTTTCACGCAGCTCCGGCACCTCGCGCACCAGCGCCCGAGCCATGAGCTGCATCAGGCCACGCACTTCCTCGTCCGGCCGGCTCCAGTTCTCGGATGAAAAGGCAAACACCGTGAGCGCCTGCACGCCGCGCTCGGCGCAGGCCCGGATGCAGGCCCGCAGCGCCTCCACGCCCTGGCGGTGGCCGGCGATGCGCGGCAGCAGGCGGCGACGCGCCCAGCGTCCGTTGCCGTCCATCACGATCGCGATGTGGCGGGGAACGGGGGCGACAGATGCTTTTGCCATGCAGCGGTGTCAACAATCGGCGTCCGGAACGCAGCCTGGGGCCGGCGGCTCGTCATGCGCGCCCGGCAGACCGTGTGGGCCGGCCAGCCAGCGCCGCGCCCCGGGTTCGCATCCCCACCGGCCGGCAATCCGCCTTCGACACACGGCAACACAGGGACCAGGCCAGGCGGCGCCGTGCCGGGACCGGTCAAACCTCCATGATGTCCTTTTCCTTGGCCACGACCAAGGCATCGACCTCGGCCACGTGCTCGTCGGTGGCCTTCTGGATCTCGGCCTCGGCGCGCTTCTGCTCGTCCTCGGTCGCCTCCTTGTCCTTGACCATCTTCCGGATCGCGTCATTGGCCTCGCGCCGCAGGTTGCGGATCGCGATCTTCGCCTGCTCGCCCTCGTGGCGCACGATCTTGGTCATCTCACGGCGCCGCTCCTCGCTCATCGGCGGCATCGGCACCCGGATCAGCTCGCCCATGCTGGCCGGGTTCAGGCCCAGGTCGCTCTCGCGGATCGCCTTCTCGATCTTCGCCGCCATGCCTTTTTCCCAGGGCTGCACGCTGATCGTGCGCGCGTCGATCAGCGACACGCTGGCCACCTGCGACAGCGGCACGTGGCTGCCGTAGTACTCGACGTGGATGGCGTCCAGCAGCGCCGGGTTGGCGCGACCGGTGCGAATGCGGGTCAGGCTGTTCTGGAACGCCGTGATGGACTGGCCCATCCGGCCCTGCGCATGTTTCCTGATGTCGGCAATCGTCATGTCTCAATACTCCACGTTCGGCCCGCGGCGCAGGCCCCTCAGGCGTGCACCAGCGTGCCCTCGTCAATGCCCAGCACCACGTTCCTCAGCGCCCCCGGCTTGAAGATCGAAAACACCGTGATCGGCAGCCGCTGGTCGCGGCACAGCGCGAACGCCGTGGCGTCCATGATGCCCAGGTTGCGATGCATGGCCTCGTCGAAGCTCAGGCGTGCATAGCGCGTGGCGGCCGGATCCTTGTTCGGGTCCGCCGTGTAGACGCCGTCGACCTTGGTCGCCTTGAGCACCATCTCGGCGCCGATCTCGGCGCCACGCAGCGCCGCCGCGGTGTCGGTGGTGAAGAAGGGGTTGCCGGTGCCGGCGGCAAACACCACCACCTTGCCTTCCTCCAGGTAGTTCAGGGCCTTGGGACGCACGTAGGACTCGACCACCTGCTCGATGCTGATGGCCGACATCACGCGTGCCGTCAGGCCCTCGTGGTTCATGGCATCGGCCAGCGCCAGCGCGTTCATCACGGTGGCCAGCATGCCCATGTAGTCGGCGGTGGCGCGATCCATGCCCGCGGCCCCGCCGGCCACCCCGCGAAAGATGTTGCCGCCGCCGATCACCACCGCCACCTCGACGCCCAGGTGCGTGATTTCGGCAATCTCGCTCACGATGCGCTCGATCGTCGCCCGGTTGATGCCGAAGGCATCCTCGCCCATCAGGGCTTCGCCGGAAAGCTTGAGCAGGATGCGCCTGTAGGCGGGTTGGGCGTGCGTCATGAGAGGCGGAATGAAAGCAAACGCAGCGAGTTTAGCGGCTCGCTGCAGGAGCCGAGACAAAAAGGGCGCGCCGCTGCCGCGACGCGCCCCGGTCGTCGGCGCAGCTCAGGCGTTCTGCTGCGCTGCGGCCATCTGGGCCGCCACTTCGGCGGCAAAGTCGTCGGCCCGCTTCTCGATGCCCTCGCCCACCACGTAGAGCGTGAAGCCCAGCACGCGGGTGTTCTTCTCCTTGAGCATCTGCTCGACGGTCTGCTTGTCGTTCTTCACGAACGGCTGGTTCAGCAGCGAGACTTCCTTCAGGTATTTCTGCACCGCGCCCTCGACGCGTCGAGTCATGATCTCGGCGCTTTGCGCCGGCTTGCCGGCTGCGGCCAGTTCACGATTGGCCTCGTCCGCCTTGCCCTGCGCCACGCTGCGCTCGGTCTCGATCAGCTCGGCCGGCACGTCGGCTGCCGCCAGGGCCACCGGCTTCATCGCCGCCACGTGCATGGCGACGTCGCGCGCCGCGACCTCGTCACCCTCGTACTCGACCAGCACGCCGATGCGCGCGCCGTGCAGGTAGTGGGTCAGGCTGGCGCCACCGGCCTTGCGCACGAAACGGCGCAGGCTCATGTTCTCGCCGATCTTGCCGATCAGGCCCTTGCGCACGTCCTCCAGCGTCGGCCCGTAGCCGTCCTGCTCGTAGGCAAGCCGGCCCAGCGCCTCCAGGTCGGCCGGGCCGTGCTCGGCGACCAGGCGCGCGGCCGCGCGCGTCATGGCCTGGAACATCTCGTTCTTGGTGACGAAGTCGGTCTCGCAGTTGACCTCGATCATGGCGCCGGTGGTGCCCTCGACGTGCGCGGCAATCGCGCCCTCGGCCGTCACGCGGCTGGCCGCCTTGCCGGCCTTGGAGCCGAGCTTGACGCGCAGGATCTCCTCGGCCTTGGCCATGTCGCCGCCGGCCTCGGTCAGCGCCTTCTTGCACTCCATCATCGGGGCATCGGTCTTGCCGCGCAGCTCCGCGACCATGCTTGCAGTGATTGTTGCCATTGGTGGTTTGCTCCGTTGAAAGTCGGCCCACGCCGGGCATCGTGCCCCGGGGTGCGCCAAGGATGAATCGAAAAAAGGGGCGCATGCGCCCCTGCTCACGACGGGCGCCAGCGCCCGTCTGGCACGCGGGCGCCGCTCAGCTCAGGCTGCGTCCCCGCCCTCGGCCTCGACCTCGACGAACACGTCGTCGCCCTCGGCCGCCACCGCCTGCACGACTTCCTGCACCGCATTGGCCTTGCCCTCCAGGACGGCATCGGCGAGGCTGCGTGCATAGAGGGTGATGGCGCGCGCCGAGTCGTCGTTGCCCGGGATCACGTGATCGATGCCGTCGGGGTTGTGGTTCGAGTCCACCACGCCGATCAGCGGGATGCCCAGCTTCTTCGCCTCGGACACCGCGATCTTGTGGAAGCCGACGTCGATCACGAAGATCGCATCGGGCAGCGCCGTCATGTCCTGGATGCCGCCGATGTCGCGCTCGAGCTTGGCGATCTCGCGCGTGAACATGAGCTGCTCCTTCTTGCTCATGGCGTCCAGCCCGGCCTCCTGCTGCGCCTTCATGTCCTTCAGGCGCTTGATCGAGGTCTTGACGGTCTTGAAGTTGGTCAGCATGCCGCCCAGCCAGCGCTGATCGACGAAGGGCATGCCGCAGCGCTGTGCCTCTTCGGCCACGATCTCGCGTGCCTGGCGCTTGGTGCCGACGAACAGGATGGTGCCGCGGTTGGCCGCCAGCTGGCGCGCGAACTTCTGCGCCTCCTGGAGCATCGGCAGCGACTTCTCCAGGTTGATGATGTGGATCTTGTTGCGATGGCCGAAGATATACGGGGCCATCTTGGGGTTCCAGAAGCGCGTCTGGTGGCCGAAATGGACACCGGCTTCCAGCATCTCACGCATGGTGACGGACATGGTTTGCCTTTGCAAGGTTGGGTCTAAAATCCAGTCCATTCATCGCGCGGCGGCACCCTGGGGCGCGGCAGCCGCAAACGACACCTCGTGCGGACTGGTTTGGAATTTGCCTTGTCGCGAACATCCGGGCCACGGGCCGCACACACGATGCAGGCCTGAATGCAGGCCACGATGAGGCAACAAAACCTTGGGATTATAGCCGGACGCGAACCGCCGGCCCGGCAAGTGCACGCCGCCCTCCCCTGAATCCATGAACATCGCGATCATCGGTGCCGGCATCATCGGCGTCTCCACCGCCTACGAACTGGCCAGCGACGGCCACGCGGTCACGGTGTTCGAGCGCCACGCCAGTGTCGCCGAGGGCGCCAGCTTCGCCAACGCCGGCGTCATCGCACCGGGCTACGTCACGCCGCTGGCGGCGCCCGGCATGCCGGCAAAGGTGCTGCGCTACCTGCTGGCGCGCCACGCCCCGGTGCGCCTCAGCCTGCCCCTGGCGGGTGCCGACCTGGCCTGGATGCGCGCCTGGCTGTCTGCCTGCAGCGCACAGTCCTACGCGGCCAACCGCACGCGCCTGCAGCGCCTGGCGTTCTACAGCCGGGCCTGCCTGCTCGACGTCGCGGCGCGCATGGAATACGACTTCGAGCGCAGCAGCGGCTACCTGGTCCTGTTGCGCGGCGAGCGCGAGCAACACATGGCGCAGCCGGGGCTGGCGCTGCTGCGCGAACAGGGCATCGCCTTCCAGGAGATCTCCGGCGCCCAGGCGCGACGCATCGAACCGGCGCTGAACGACGAACTGCCGCTGACCGCCGCCATCCACCTGCCGCAGGACGAAGTGGCCAACTGCCGGCAGTTTGCCGTCATCCTGCGCGATGCGGCCGAACAGTTGGGCGCGCGCTTCGTCTTCGGCACGCCGGTGCGCGCCCTCGATCCGGGCCACCCCGCCACGCTGCAGGCGGGCGAGACCGCGCCGCAACGCTTCGACGCCGTGGTCGTGTGTGCCGGGGTGCAGTCGACCGAGCTGCTCGCCCCGCTGGGCATTCGCCTGCCGCTGCGCCCGGTCTACGGCTATTCGATCAGCGCCCACATGCCCGACCCGACACTGGGTCCGCGCAGCGGCATCATGGACGAGCGCTACAAGGTCGCCATCTCGCGCCTGGGCCAGCGCGTGCGCGTGGCCGGTTCGGCACAGCTCGGCGGTGCGCCCGAGGCGATGCACGGCGGCGCCATCAAGACCCTCTACAAGGTGCTGGACGACTGGTTCCCGCGCGCTGCGCGCCTGTCCAGCGGCGCGCAGGTCTGGAAGGGCGCGCGCCCGATGCTGCCCGATGGCCCACCGCTGCTGGGCGCCAGCGGCCGGTCCGGGCTCTGGCTCAATCTCGGACATGGCTCCAGCGGCTGGGCCCTGGCCAGCGGCTCGGCGCGCGTGCTGGCCGACCTGATCGCCGGCCGCGAGCCCGAAATCGACATCGAAGGGCTGGGCCTGGAGCGGTTCGGGGCTCCGCGTTGAGCGTCGAGCCCGATCACCCGATCGTGGTGCCTCGAAGCATCCGCTGAAGGCGCGCTCCGGGGCGCCGAATCCGATAATGCCGGCATGCCGCACCCGATCACGCCCGGCCCCCGCCTGCCCCTGCACGACGTGTCCGCCACGCGTGCGCTCGAGCTGGCCGCTGCCGCCAGGCTGCCCCCGCACACGCTGATGCAGCGCGCCGGCCTGGCGACGGCGCGGCTGGCGCTGGCGCTGGCGCCGCATGCGCGCCGCGTGTGGATCGCCTGCGGCCCCGGCAACAACGGCGGCGATGGCCTGGAAGCGGCCATGCACCTGCAGCACTGGGGCCTGGCCCCGCTCGTCACCTGGCTCGGCGAGCCGGGGCACCTGCCGACCGATGCGGAAGCCTCGTGGCAGCGCGCGCGCGCGGCCGGCGTGCGCTTCGTCGAGGAGCCGCCGGATACCCTCGAAGCCTCGGACCTGTGCATCGACGCCCTGCTCGGCATCGGCGCCGCGCGCGCGCCGTCCGGCCGCCTGGCCGAGTGGCTGGGGCGCCTGCGCCGCAGCCCGGCCACGCTGCTGTGCGTCGACCTGCCGACCGGGCTCGATGCCGACACCGGCATCGACCACGGCGCGGCCGCCGTAGCAATCCCGGCCATTCCGGCGCTGGCGGCGCCGGACCCCGCACCCGGGCCATCCGGCCCGCGCCACACGCTCAGCCTGCTGACGCTCAAGCCGGGCCTGTTCACGGCCCAGGGACGCGACGCCGGCGGCCGCATCTGGTTCCACGACCTGGGCGTCGAGAGCGAAAGCGCGGCGCCGGCGGCCTGGCTGAACCCCGCGCCGCCCGCGCGCGCGCGGCCGCACGCCAGCCACAAGGGGCGTTTTGGCGACGTCGCGATCGTCGGCGGCGAAGGACTGGCCGCACGCGGCATGGCCATGGGCGGGGCCGTGCTGCTGGCCGCCAGCGCCGCCCTGCACGGCGGCGCCGGCCGCGTGCTGGCGTGCCCGCTGGATCCCGAAGCCGCGGCGCTCGACAGCCACCAGCCGGAGCTGATGTTTCGCCGCTGGCCGGCGCTGGCACCCGGCCTGGAAAAATTGACCGTGGTCTGCGGCTGCGGCGGCGGCGAGGCGGTGTTTGCCGTACTGCCGCGCATCCTGCGCCGCGCGGCGCGCCTGGTGCTGGACGCTGACGCGCTGAACGCGATTGCCGGCATGCCCGACTGGCAGGCCCTGCTGCGCGGCCGTGCCGGCGCCTGGCAGCCCACCGTGCTGACCCCGCACCCGCTCGAGGCCGCACGCCTGCTGGGCACCAGCACGCAGGCGGTGCAGGCCGATCGCCTGGCGGCGGCGCGCGAACTGGCGACGCGCCTGCAGGCCACCGTGGTACTGAAGGGCTCGGGCAGCGTCATCGCCGCGCCCGGCCAGGCGCCGCACCTGAACCCGACCGGCAACGCACGGCTGGCCAGCGCCGGCACCGGCGACGTGCTGGCCGGCCTGCTGGGTGCCCTGCTGGCCAGCGGCCGGCCGGTCTTCGAGGCCGCCTGCGACGCCGTCTACCAGCACGGCGCCGTGGCCGATCGCTGGCCGGCCGGCACCACGCTCACGGCCGGCGCCCTGGCGCGCAGCCTGACACCCTGAAACGAAACACCCCCTATGTCGCTGCGCTCCATCCCCCTTGAAGGGGGACGCACCCAGTGTCCAGGGAGACCCCGGCCACGGGTGCCCCCGCATGGCCTGCTCCGCGGCCTTTGGAGCCGTGGCGTTTCACGCGTCGCGGGTCGTGCGAAGCGTAGTGAAGCAACTGAAATGGCCGGTCTGGGGGTCGCGCCGCTCAGCGCGGCACCCAGACCTGGCCGCACATCAGGCGGCGCGCGCTGCGACTGACCGAGACGCGCGCGATGCGCCAGCCGGCCGGCGACGCATCGAGCACCGCCTCGGCCTGGACCTCGATGCGCCCCGAGGGATGGCCCATGCGCAGCGCGCCACCCGCCGACGTCCGGCAATCGTCCAGCACGGTCCCGGGCAGCGCCGCGGCGGCGGCCAGGGCAATCGCCCCCGTGCCCGGCAGCGCGTGGTGGAACGGCCCCATCGACAGCATGCGCACCAGCAGGTCGATTTCGCCGGCGGCGACCGCGCGGCCGCCGCTGGCGACGTAGTCGGCCGGCGGCGCCACCAGCGCCAGCTTGGGCGTGGCCGGGCGCTCGCGCGTGGCCTGCCCGGCGTCCCGCGCCAGCCCCATGGCAACGGCGGCCTGGGCCCGGATGGCCTCGCAGCGCGCCAGCAGCTCGGCATCCGCGTTGAGGGCGCGCGGCAGCTCGGCGCCCGTCAGGCCCAGCGCCGACGCCACGACGATGGCGGTCGGATTGCCGGCGCTCACGAGCGTCGCCGCGACGCGACCCAGGCCCGGCACTTGCAGCAGGTCGCGCACGCGGCCGGTGGGCAGCAGCGGCCGTCCGCCGCCGGCCGGATCGAGGAAGTCGAGCCGGATCTCGGCGCCGCCAAAGGCCACACCATCGAGCCGGAAGTCGCCGGCCTCGCACACCTGGCCACCCTGCATCGGCACGTGGGCATCGATGCGCTCGCCCCGGTTGGCCTGCCAGATGCGCACCCGCGCCGTGCCATCCGCCGGCGCGCCCTGCACCAGCCCCTGCTGCAGGGCAAAGGGACCGACGGCGGCGGCCAGGTTGCCGCAGGAGCCGGACCAGTCGATCAGCGGCTGCTCGATCGCCACCGCGCCGAACAGGTAGTCGACGTCGCAGCCGGGCCGGGTCGAGCGCTGCACCAGCACCACCTTGCTGGTGCTCGAGGTGGCGCCGCCCAGGCCGTCGATCTGGCGCCCGTAGGGATCGGGGCTGCCGATGGCGCGCAGCAGCAGCGCGTCGCGCGCGGCCGGGTCGTCCGGCAGGTCGCCGGCCCGAAAGAAAAGGCCCTTGCTGGTGCCACCACGCATCCAGGTGGCGGCAAGCGCGACCGCATCACCCGGCATAGCGGCGCTCCAGCGCGTCCCAGGCCGGCTTGCCGACCAGGCGCTGGCGTTCGGCAAAGGGCGCCACCAGGGCGGCATCCTCGGCCAGCTCGCCGTTTGCCCTGAGCTGCGCGAGCGCCCGCGTCATGCCCGCCAGCGCGGCCTGCAGCGCCGCATTGGCATACAGCACGAAGCCATAGCCCAGCGCCGCCAGTTCCAGCTGGGCCAGCACCGGCGTCTTGCCACCGAGCACCAGGTTCATCACCAGCGGGCGCGGCAGGCGCGCCGGCAGCGCGCGCACGTCGGCGGCGTCGGTCAGCGCCTCGACGAACAGCAGGTCGGCGCCGGCCTCGGCGTAGCG